>NZ_JBVVPW010000008.1:0-126446 GCF_055811385.1 Mesorhizobium sp. WSM4849 | reverse complement strand
CTTTGTTTCCGGGGGCCGGGCCTCCCCCGCCGCCGCCGGGGCGGCGGTTTTTTTTTTTTTTTTTTCCCCCCCCCCCCCCCCCCCTACCCCCCCCCCCCCCCCCCCCCCCCGCCAGTCTTCGGCGCTGTCTTGAAAGAGGAGAGTTGAATGCGCGGCTTCCTGTTGAACCGGCTCTCGCAGAGCCTCATCCTGCTCCTGATCGTCTCGCTCATCGGGTTCCTCGTCCTGAACCTGCTACCGGGGGGGCCGCTGGCGCAATTCGGGCTGGATCCCGGCATGACGCAGGACGATCTCGATCGCCTGAAAGAACAATTGGGGCTGAACCGTCCGCTGTTGATGCAATATTTCGACTGGGCCTGGCGGCTTCTCCAGGGCGACTGGGGCCACTCCTTCCGCGACGGCGCGCTTGTGCTGGCAGTGATTGGCCGGCACGTCTTTGCCACGCTGCTGCTGATGGGTACGTCCACCGCGATTGCGATCGCGATCGGCACCTGGATCGGTATCCGCGGCGCCACGCACCGCTATTCGCTGTTCGACCATATGGCGACCGTCGGAGCCATGGTCGCGCTGTCGATCCCGACCTTCTGGTTCGGGCTCGTCGGCATCTACATCTTCTCCCTGCAGCTGGGCTGGCTGCCTGCAGGCAACATGTACACGATCGGCGACGGTTCTGTTCTGAACTATCTCCATCACCTGATCATGCCAAGCATCGTGCTGTCGCTGGTGCATGTCGCGATCTGGAGCCGCTACATGCGCACGGCGACGCTCGACGTGATCAGCCAGGATTTTGTCAACACCGCCCGCGCCAAGGGCCTGAGCGAGCGCCGAGTCATAATGAAGCACGTCGTCGGCAATGCGCTTTTGCCGATGATAACACTGGCCGGGGTGCAGCTTCCCAGCATCCTGACCGGCGCGCTGGTGACGGAGACAGTGTTTACCTGGCCGGGAATGGGTCGACTGTTCCTGGACAGCCTCGGCTACAGCGACTACCCGGTCGTGATGGGACTGCTGATGTTCTCAGCCATCCTCGTCATTCTCGGCAACCTGATCGCAGACATCGTGGTGGCGATCGTCGACCCGCGTATTCGTCTGGGTTGAGCGCGTAACCTCACGCCCAACAGGAGGCACCCGAAATGACCGCTCTCGCCGCAAATGCAGAACCAAGCCGCTGGTGGCGCAGCCGCACCGTGCGCCGGTTCATGAGCCATCACCTGGCGTTGCTGGGGGTGGCGATGATCATCGTTCTCACGCTGGCATGCGTGTTCGGCCCTCATCTCCTGCCCTATGATTCCCTATACATCGATTTGCGCGCCCGCTTTTCACCGCCGCTGACCGGCGACCACTATCTCGGGACCGATCCTTTGGGGCGGGACGTGGCGGCGCGACTGTTCATGGCGGGGAGGACCTCACTGCTGGTGGCTTTCTCTGCCATGCTGCTGTCGACGCTTATCGGAACGTTCGTCGGCGTGATCGCGGGCTACCGCGGCGGCTGGATCGGCGCAGCGCTGATGCGCACGGTCGACGGTTTCCTGTCATTCCCCTCCATCTTCCTGCTGCTGGCCTTGGCCGCGGCACTGAAGCCAAGCCCGGCCATGGTCACCGTGATCGTCGCTGTCACCAGCTGGATGGAGGTAGCCCGAATTGTCGAGGCCGAGGTGCGGTCATTGCGCGAGCGCGAGTTTGTGCTGGCCGGGCGCATGCTGGGACTGAGCGGCACGCACATCATGTTCCGCGAAATCCTTCCAAACGCCATGGGTCCGATCATCGTGGCCGCTACCCTGACAGTGGCGCGCGCGATCCTGCTGGAAGCCTATATCAGCTTCCTGGGTTATGGCATTCAGCCGCCGCTGCCCAGCTGGGGCAACATGCTCGAGGGCGCCCAGCAGTATCTGGACAGTGCGCCCTGGCTGGCGATCATTCCCGGGGCCGCCATCACCATGGCCGTGACAAGTTTCAATTTCATCGGCGACGGGCTGCGTGATGCGCTCGACGTGCGAGACGACCGTGTCTGATCTGTCGACAAATGCGGCCCAATTCCGATCCCGAAAACCCAGTGAGAAGTGACTCACATGCACGAGCCGAAAGTCGCCGACAAGAACACACCCTACTGGTGGGAAGCGGCGCCCGTCATGCCGCTGTCGCCGCAGCCCCTGGCCAGGAAGGTCGATGTGGCGATCGTCGGCGCCGGCTACGCCGGCCTTTCGGCCGGGCTTGCGCTGGCGCGCGAGGGGCGTTCGGTTGCAGCTTTTGATGCGATGAATCCGGGCGAGGGTGCTTCAACGCGCAATGGCGGAATTACCAGCGGGAGTATCCGGCTGGACTACGCCACGATCACCCGGCGCTTCGGCGAAGAAAAAGCCATGGCGATCGAGGCCGAGGGCAAGGTCGCGCGCGAATTCCTTTACGACTTCATCAAGTCGGAAAAGCTCGACTGCGACTTTCAACTGGTTGGCCTGTTCAAGGGCGCCATCGGATATGAACAGTACGAGAAGATGGCCCGCGGCGCCGAGGCGTTGGCGAGGAAACTGGGGATCGAATCTTACGCTGTTCCATATGCAAAGCAGCGCAACTACGTCGGCACCGACTTCTATCGCGGCGGCATGGTCCGGATGGACATCGGCGGGCTCCACCCGGCCAAGTTCCACGCGGAGCTCCTGCGGGTGGCGCTCGCTTCGGGACTGGCGGTGCATTCGAACACGCCCGTGACCTCGATTGAAAGGGATAGCTCCGGGTTCCGAGTCGCGACTTCGGCCGGCACGGTGCAGGCGCGGCAGGTGCTGGTCTGCACAAATGGCTACACGGATGGCGCCAGTCCCTTCCTGCGCCGCCGGCTGGTGCCGGTTCGCAGCCGGATCATTGCCACCGAGGAACTCGCGCCTGAGGTGATGGCGCGCCTGATGCCGAAGCGGATGATGATGGGTGAGGGCCGCGAGCTTGGCTTCTATTACCGCCCTTCGCCGGACGGCAGACGCATTCTGCTGGGCGGGCGCGACAGCTCGCGTGCAGGCGATCCGGCAGCCCCGACGCTGCGTCTGCGAAACGGGCTGGGCGAAATTTTCCCAGAACTGGAGAACGTTCGTCTTTCGCATAGCTGGTTCGGCAATGTGGCGATGCACCGTGACATGCTGCCCAGGATCTTCGAGAAGGATAGCGTGGTCTATGCCACCGGATTCTGCGGTTCGGGCGTGGTCTGGGCGCCATGGGTCGGCACACGTGCGGCTCACAAGCTGATGGGGCATGGCGAGCAGGCGCGCACCGCGTTCGACTTTCGGCCGCCCGCGGCCGTCCCGTTCTATCGCGGCAATCCCTGGTTCATCCCGGCCGTTATCAAGGGCTACGCCCTGCAGGACCGTATCGCCTGGTGGCGCGCCAGCCGCTGAAGGCCGAAGGGTGGCGGTCTCTCGACCCTTGCCGAACGATAGCGGCGACAAGGAACAGCATCACATGCACTACATCTCCACGCGCGGCCATCCCGAACGCAGGAAGTTCTGCGAGATTCTGCTTGAAGGTCTTGCCCCGGATGGCGGCCTCTATGTGCCCGAGGTCTACCCTCGGCTGGATGATGCCACGCTGGATCGGTGGCGCGGCTTGTCCTACCCAGTGCTCGCATTTGAAATCCTGTCGCTCTACATCGACGATATTCCGCCCGCTGACCTGAAGGCCATCTGTGCAAAGACCTACAGGCCCGAGGTTTTTGGGACCGCCAGGATCGCGCCCGTGCGAACGCTTGAGACGGGTCTCCATGTGGCGGAACTGTCGAACGGTCCCACCCTGGCGTTCAAGGACATGGCGATGCAGTTGCTCGGCAATCTGCTCGAGTATGAACTGGCGCGGCGCGATGAGGAGCTGAATATCCTCGGGGCAACCAGTGGCGACACGGGCAGCGCGGCGGAATATGCCATGCGCGACAAGAAGGGCATCCGCGTCTTCATGATGTCGCCGCACGGACGCATGAGCGCCTTTCAGCAAGCCCAGATGTTCAGCCTGCAGGACGACAACATTCAGAACATTGCCATCGAAGGGGTGTTCGACGATTGCCAAGACATCGTGAAAGCCGTGTCCGGCGATGCTGACTTCAAGAGGCGCCACTGGATCGGCACCGTCAATTCGATCAACTGGGCCCGGCTGGTCGCTCAGGTGGTGTATTACTTCTCTGCCTATTTTCAGGTGACTGAAGAGAATTCGTCAGAGGTCGACTTCGCCGTTCCCTCGGGCAATTTCGGCAACGTCTGCGCCGGTCATGTTGCGCGTATGATGGGACTTCCCATTTCCCGTCTCGTCATTGCGACCAACGAGAACGACGTGCTCGATGAGTTTTTCCGCACTGGGGTGTATCGCGTGCGGGGCCGGGCAGATACCTATGAAACCTCGAGCCCATCCATGGACATTTCCAAGGCCTCCAATCTCGAGCGTTTCGTGTTCGACTTGCTCGGTCGCGACGCCAGCCGGACGAGATCGCTGTTCGACGATCAACTGCGCGAAAGCGGGTCGTTCGATCTCAGCGGGGATCCGGCCTTCGGGAGGGCGGCGGACCATTTTGGTTTCCGCAGCGGGAAGAGCACCCACGCCGACCGGTTGGAGACGATCCGTGGCGCGTGGCACCGCTTCAACGCGGTGATCGATCCACACACTGCAGACGGCGTGAAGGTCGCGCGCCAGCATTCGGTTTCGGATGTGCCGATGATCGTGCTCGAGACGGCCCTGCCGGTCAAATTTGCGGAGACCATCAGAGAGGCCCTGGGCCGAGAGCCAGTTCCTCCGCAACGGTTCGATGGCATAGAGGGTTTGCCGAGACGGTTCAAACTGCTTCCCGCCGATGCACAGACCGTGAAGACCTACATCGCCGAAACCCTGCAGGCTGCGGTCTGCTGAAAGGCTGCTTCCACGACCGGGACCTTTTCGCCATGGCCGTATATACCGAGCTGTCACCTAACGAAGTCGCAACCTTCTTTCAGGCTCTGGGCCTGGGACAGCCGAATTCCGTTCGCGGCAGCGCGAGCGGAATTGAGAACACGAACTACTTTGTGGATACCGAGGCAGGCGAATATGTGCTGACCCTGTTCGAGCGGCTCACGTTCGAGCAATTGCCCTTCTACCTTCACCTGATGAAGCACCTTGCGGCGCGGCGAATGCCGGTCCCGGGTCCGGTTGCCAACGTCAGAGGCGAAATCCTTCACACGCTGAAAGGCCGGCCTGCCGTGATCGTCAACAGGCTTCCTGGCGAGAGCGTGACGGCGTCGACAGAGTCGCATTGTCGCGCTGTCGGGGAGATCCTGGCGCGAATGCACGTGACCGGGAGCGACTACCCACGGCGACAGGCCAATCCGCGGGGCCTCGAATGGTGGAACGAGGTGGTGCCGGTGGTCGGCCGCAGCGTATCTGAGGGACAGCGCTCGCTGCTCTCGAGCGAGCTGGCCTTTCAGAACCAGATTGCTGTGTCCTCCACCTACGAGCAACTCCCAAGGGGGCCGGTGCACGCTGATCTCTTTCGTGACAACGTGTTGTTTGAAGATGGTCACCTGACCGGCGTCTTCGATTTCTACTTCGCCGGATGCGACACCTTTTTGTTTGATATTGCCGTGTGCCTCAATGACTGGTGCGTCGATAGTGGCACCGGCCGCCAAGACACTAAGCAAGTTGCCGCCTTTCTCGGCGCGTATGAGTCAGTTCGCGCGCTCACTGGACCCGAACGCTTATTGCTTCCTGCGATGCAGCGCGCTGGAGCCTTTCGTTTTTGGTTATCGCGTCTCTGGGATCTGTACCAGCCCCGGGAAGCTGCGCTCCTCAAAGCACACGATCCAAGCCACTTCGAGCGCATGTTGCGCGTGCTCCGGGGAGAGATCGCATGAGCAAGACCGCGAAGATCACCAATGGAAGTGGAAGCACGATGGCACCGACTCTCAAAGACCACGTTCGCGAGCTGCTTTCGCAGATCGAGACGGAGGGCCTGTACAAGCGCGAGCGCGTCATCACCTCGCCCCAGTCGTCCGAGATCGAGGTTGGGGGCCGCAAGCTGCTCAATTTCTGCGCCAACAACTATCTCGGCCTCGCAGACAGCGAAGAGCTGCGCGAAGCGGCGAAGGCCGCGCTCGACCGCTACGGCTACGGCATGGCCTCGGTGCGCTTCATCTGCGGCACACAAGAGGGACACAAGCAGCTCGAGGCAAAGATATCGAGCTTCCTCGGTATGGAGGACACAATCCTCTACGGTTCCTGCTTCGACGCCAATGGCGGCCTGTTCGAGACGCTGCTTTCCGAGGAGGACGCGGTCATTTCCGACGCGCTGAACCACGCCTCGATCATCGATGGCGTCAGGCTCTCCAAAGCAAAACGCTTTCGCTATGCCAGCAACGACATGGCGGCGCTCGAGGAGGAATTGAAGAAGGCCGAAGGCAGCCGCTTCAAGCTGATCGCCACCGACGGGGTTTTTTCCATGGACGGCATCATCGCCAATCTCCAGGGCGTCTGCGACCTCGCGGAAAAATACGATGCCATGGTGATGGTCGACGACAGCCACGCCGTCGGTTTCGTCGGCGAGCACGGCCGCGGCACGCCGGAATATTGCGGCGTCGAGGGCCGGGTCCATATACTCACCGGCACGCTCGGCAAGGCGCTGGGGGGTGCCTCGGGTGGCTACACGGCGGCGAGCAGCCCGGTGGTCGAATGGCTGCGCCAGCGCTCGCGGCCCTATCTATTTTCCAACACGCTGATGCCTGCGATCGCCGGGGCCTCGCTGAAGGTGCTGGATATGATCGAGCAGAGCGGCGGCTTGCGTCGCCGGCTCTACGACAACGCCTCGCGCTTCCGCGCCAACATGGAAAAAGCGGGCTTCACGCTGGCCGGAGCCGACCACCCGATCATTCCTGTGATGATCGGCGATGCCGCGCTGGCTTCGCAAATGGCCGACATGCTGCTTGAGCGCGGCATCTACGTGATCGGCTTTTCCTTCCCCGTCGTGCCCAAGGGCCAGGCCCGCATCAGGACGCAGATGTCGGCCGCCCATTCGGCCGCCGATATCGACCGGGCAGTGGCTGCGTTCGGTGAGGTGGGTCGCGAACTTGGAGTGATTGGCTGATGTCCAACATGATGCGCGCACTCGTTAAATCTCGCGCCGAGCCGGGCATCTGGATGGAAGAAGTGCCGGTGCCGGAAATCGGCCCGAACGACGTTCTGATCAAGATCAAGAAGACCGCGATCTGCGGTACCGACGTCCACATCTACAATTGGGACCAGTGGGCGCAAAAGACCGTGCCGGTGCCGATGGTGACCGGGCACGAGTTCGTCGGCACGGTCGCCGATTTCGGCGCGGCGGTCACCGAATACAAGATCGGCCAGCGTGTTTCGGGCGAAGGCCACATCGTCTGCGGCCACTGCCGCAACTGCCGGGCGGGCAGGGGACATCTGTGCCGCAACACGCTCGGCGTCGGCGTCAACCGGCCGGGTGCCTTCGGCGAATATCTGGCGATCCCGCAGCACAATGTCGTGCCGATCCCCGACGATGTGCCCGACGAGATCGCTGCAATCTTCGATCCCCTGGGCAATGCGGTTCACACCGCGCTGTCCTTTGATCTGGTCGGCGAGGACGTGCTGGTCACCGGCGCCGGGCCGATCGGCATCATGGGTGCGCTGGTGGCGCAGTGCGTCGGCGCGCGAAAAGTGGTCATCACCGACATCAACCCGGTGCGGCTGGCGCTGGCGAAAAAGCTCGGCGTCCAGCATGTGGTCGACGCGTCGAAGGAAAAGCTGCGCGATATCATGCCGGCGCTCGGCATGACCGAAGGTTTTGACGTCGGCCTCGAAATGTCGGGTGCGGCACCCGCCTTCCGCGACATGATCGACGCCATGAACAATGGCGGCAAGATCGCCATTTTGGGCATCGCGCCGACCGGCTTCGAGATCGACTGGAACAAGGTCATCTTCAAGATGCTGCATCTCAAGGGCATCTATGGCCGCGAGATGTTCGAGACCTGGTACAAGATGATCGCACTGGTGCAGGGACCGCTCGATGTCAGCGGCCTGATCACCCACCGCATCGGCGTGGACGACTATATTTCCGGCTTCGAGGCGATGAAGAGCGGCAATTCGGGCAAGGTGGTGGTGGACTGGTGACGGCGGCCTTGGGGCTGGACTCCAGGGCTCGCCATCCGCGGCGTGAACGCCCGGGAACAACGCGATTTTTGAGTTCGTGAGGGCGATGATGACGCTTCTTTATCATTCAGGGCTATCGAATCCAGGACTTGATTGCCATCTGGCGCCTCTGACAGCGGGTAGTCGTGTTGAGAGGCATCCCTCAACGAGACCGGGCAAGCAGCAATGAAGACTCAAATAGTCGTCATTGGCGGTGGGGCTGGAGGTCTTGAACTCGTGCGGCGGCTCGGAGCACGTCTCGGCCGTAAGGATTTCGATATCATTCTTGTGGAGCGGAACCACACCCATGTCTGGAAGCCGCTCCTCCATGAGGTCGCGGCCGGATCACTCGACGCAAATCTTGACGAAGTTGGCTACCGCGGACACGGGCACCGTTGGGGCTACCGCTTCTTCTACGGGTCGTTGGAGGCCATCGATCGCACAGCGCGGCAGGTCATAGTGGCGCCGATTTTCGACGATGACGGGTCGGAGCTGGTTGGTCGACATCGGCTCAGATACGATTACCTCGTTATCGCAATCGGGTCGGTTTCAAACGACTTCGGTACTCCCGGAGTCAAGGATCACTGTCTTTTCCTCGAAGACCGTCATCAAGCGGATCGCTTTCGATTGAAGTTGTTGAATCATTGTCTTCGAGTTTCCAGGACAATGTCAGCTGATCCAACCGACGACGCGTTTGTCGATATAGCTATCGTAGGTGGCGGTGCGACAGGCGTTGAACTCGCTGCTGAACTCTACAATGCTGCATCATCTCTTAGACACTATGGCCTGGAAGTCTTCGACGAGACCCGGCTGAGGGTCACATTGATAGAGGCCGGGCCGCGAATTCTTCCGGCTCTCCCAGATGCTTTAGCAAAGGCCGCACATCAGGAACTTGAGGCCCTCGGCGTCCGGGTGCTCGCAAACACAGCTGTATCGGAAGCAACGGAAACGGGATTGAGGTGCGCTACCGGGGAGCAGATACACGCCAATATTTGCGTGTGGGCTGCAGGAGTGCAGGGGGCAAATATTCTAGGAGAGCTCGACGGACTTGAGGTGGCGCGTAGCAGGCAACTTGTCGTCCTTCCCACCCTCCAAACGAGCCGGGACGAGCGCATCTTCGCTATCGGCGATTGCTGCTTTTTCAAGCCAGAAGGGGCGGGCGGCCCGGTGCCACCACGAGCTCAGGCGGCCCACCAGATGGCATCGACCGCTTATCGCAACATTCTTCACTTGATTGCTGGGGAAACGCCGGAAGCATTTGTCTATCGGGACAAGGGCTCGTTAGTGTCGTTGAGCCGGTTTTCCACCGTCGGTAGCTTGATGGGAAACCTCGTCGGAGGGCGGATGGCGATCGAGGGGCGGCTGGCCAGGATGATCTAGTGTCTTTGTACCGCATGCACTTGGTGGCCATACATGGCTGGATCAAGGGCTTGGCTCTTATTCTGGTCGGCCATGCCAACCGGGTTGTCCGTCCGCGTCTCAAATTGCATTGACGTTGGTTAGGCGCGTGGCAGGCTAGGACACGCGACCGAAGGATGCCGCTGAGGTCTGCATTGCACCTCGCCTGAGCGACGCCCGAGTGGTCTTGCCGCATGCCGCCATCGCTAACGGTGGTGCGTGGTACAGCAGCGCTGCGGGCTAGCACGTTAGATCAGCGGTGGGACGCCTTTGCGCGGATCAGCGCGTCGGCCAAGTAGAGATCCTGTAGTGAGATACCAGAACTGTCGAAGACCGTGATTTCGTCGTCGAAGCGGCGCCCGGGCGCGCGCTTTTCAATGACGTCGCCGATTGGTGTTACCGCAAGCACCCCAGCGTCGATCTCGTCGCGCAAATGTTGGAACTCGCCGATCTGGACGGACTGGGAGAGCAGATCACAAAACAGACGTGCCCTTGGAAATAAGTCGCTCGGCAATTCGCGCTTGCCCGGAGCATCCGACCCCATGCTGACGATATGAGTTCCGGGTCCCACCCAAGCGGCATCGAACAGCGGTTCGCGTGAGGGTGTCGCCGTCACCACGATGTCGGCCGCGCGCACGGCTTCTTCGGGCAAGGCTGCGCGCGCCTCCAGGCCCGATTCGCCGATCTGGTCGATAAGAGCGTCGCGGCGCGGCGAAGGCCGGGCCACGACCAGCACGGTTTCGATTGGGCGGATGCGTGCCAGCGCCATCACTTCGAAGCCCGCCTGGTTGCCGGCGCCGAATATCGCCAGAACCTTGGCTTGCTTGCTCGCAAGAAGACCGGCCGCAACCGCGTCGGCGGCGGCCGTCCTGTAGGCGTTGACCTTGCCGGCCTCGATTACGGCGCCGAGCCGACCTGTATGCTGATCGAGCAGCACGATGGTGGAGTTGTGGCGGGGAAGGCCACGTGCCGGGTTGCCCGACCAGAAGGAACCAATTTTCACTCCAGTCAGGTCGTCCGACGAACCGGATTTGATTGAGAAGGTATTGGTCGCCTCCTGTGTGCGCCCGAGAACAGCGGGAAAGACCAAGCTCTGCGGCGATGCTGCCGCCACGAGAGCCTCCCGCGCCGCCTCGAAGGCAAGTTCATGCGTGACGAGGGCGGCTGACTCCTCTTCGCTGATGTAGATCATCCAAAATTCCTTCTGAGCATCGAGCGCTTCGTCGCCGCAGAGTATTCCGGTCTATGGCGTTGGCCAGGCCTGAGATTGCATCCGATGTGGACGGCGTGGAGGTCACGCCCGTGCGAACTCAGCCATGGCGGACGGCGCAAGGCGCCAGATATTCCTCGCCCGATTTGCGCCATATGGCATGCCGACGGACGGCTCAAAACGAATGATCCCGCTGAATTCAAAGGTCAAAACAGCAGCGAAAACTGTCCGCCTGGCGCGACTCTAAGGTCCGACTTCAATCTGACTTTGGATCAAGCGACAGCGTTGCACTTATGGCCGTTGATCATGACAGGGATATCGTCAGCGCCCCGACCGAGCTGATGAAATTCGAGACCCGCCATGTGCCGGGCGCGCTGAAGCTGTCGCAGGAGATGGGCTGGCCCTATCGCCAGGAGGACTGGGAATTTGCCGCGACGGTCGGCAATGGCCTGGTCCTCGAGCGGGCAGGACAGGTGATCGGCACTGCCATGTCCTGGAATTACGGACAGGCCTATGCCACTGCCGGGATGATCATAGTCACTGGCTCCGCACAAGGCGGTGGCAACGGCTCCCAGCTTTTTGACGGGTTGCTTCAGGCCACGGACGGCCGCAACGTGCTGCTCAATTCGACGGAAGAGGGGCTCGCGCTCTATAAGCGGCGCGGCTTCAATGCCTGGGGCACGGTGCTTCAGCACCAGGGCTCGCTGACCGTTGCCGTGACGCAGAGTACCCGCGATGGCATCCGTCAGGCGACGGTCCCAGACCTCGCGGCGATCCAGGCCTTCGACGAACGGGCCACAGGCATGCCCCGGCTGTCGATGGTGGCTGGCCTCGCTGATGCGGGCAATGTTTTGGTCATCGAACGCGCGGGGCGTATTGCAGGCTACGCCATCGCCAGGCGGTTCGGCCGCGGCTACGTGGTCGGCCCTGTTGCAGCCGAAAGCGCCCAAGACGCGCGACTCCTGATCCTGGCCCAGCTTGCGACGCTTCACGGCCAATTCGTGCGCATCGACGTCTATGCCGAACACGGGTTGGGCGACTGGCTGGGTAGCCTGGGCCTCGCGCGCGTCGGTGCTGCGATCGCGATGGTCAAGGGGCGACGGCCCGTCTCCGACGGGACGGCCCGCATGTATGCCGTGGCAAATCAGTCGTTCGGTTAAGGAATGAGGTAGGGGAGCGATGGATACGAGTGTAAAGACACGTGAAGCGGCCCAAACGATCGACGCCCTCATCACCCCGTCGCTGCTTCTGGACCGGGGACGGCTCGAGCGCAATATCCAGCGTCTGGCCGAGCATGCCAGAAAGCTTGGCGTGGTGCTGCGCCCGCATATGAAGACGGCCAAAAGCATCGACGTCACCCGGTATGTGTTCCCCGGCGAACCCGGTCCGATCACGGTCTCGACCATCGCCGAGGCGGAGTATTTCGCCGGTCACGGCTTTCGAGACATGACTTATGCGGTCGGCATGTCGCCGGCTTCGGTCGTCCGCGCCATGGAGCTTTGTCGCCGTACCGGCGCTGATGTGAAGCTGTTGCTCGATTCCGTGGAGCAGGCCGACGCCCTTGCCGGTGTACGCGAGGACACCGGCGTGACGCCGTCCGTCTTCATCGAACTGGACTGCGATGACCATCGCGGTGGATTGAAGCCGGACGATCCCAAGCTGCTCGAGGTGGCCAACAGGGTCGTCGCAGCAGGCGCCAACCTGGTTGGCGTCCTCGCCCATGCCGGCGAGTCCTATGGCTTGAGCACGGCCGATGCGCTGGTCAAGGCAGCCGAGAACGAGCGTTCGGCCACCGTGCGCGCCGCTGAAATCCTGCGCGCTCACGGTCATGCCTGCCCGATCGTCAGCCTCGGCTCGACGCCGACGGCGCACTTCGCCGAGAATCTGGAAGGCGTCACCGAGTTGCGCGCCGGGGTCTACATGTTTTTCGACCTCGTCCAGCACGGGGTCGGGGTCTGTGCCATCGATGATATCGCGATTTCCGTGTTGGCCACCGTGATCGGCGCCAAGCCGGAAAAAGGATGGGTCCTGGTCGATGCGGGGTGGATGGCGCTGTCGCGCGACCGTGGAACCGCAAACCAGCCGATCGACCAGGGTTACGGCGTGGTCTGCGACCAAAAGGGCCGGGTGCTCGAAGATGTAGTCGTGTCCCAGGCCAGCCAGGAGCACGGCATCCTCGCCATCCGTGCTGGTTCTGGAAAGTCCATGCCCGATTTGCCGCTCGGGGCTCGGGTCCGGATTCTGCCCAACCATGCCTGCGCGATGGCCGCCCAGCATCACTTCTACGCCGTCGTCAACGGGGACAGTCCCAGGATCGAAGCGCGTTGGGAGCGGATCCGCGGATGGTAGGGGCTCCAATCGCAACGCTTTGCATGGCGCCCATGCAAACTGACGCACTGGTGGTGCAACTATGAAGCTTACATCTTATTGGCTGGACACCTCTCAGCCGTTCAATGAGGGCACGTCCAAACCGCTCGAAGGCCACTACGACGTGGCGGTTGTGGGCGGCGGCTTGACTGGATCCTCCGCGGCGCTGGCCCTCGCCAAGAAGGGCGCCCGGGTTGCACTGTTGGAGGCCGAAACGATCGGCAACGCCGCGTCGGGGCGCAACGGAGGCATGTGCAACAACGGCTTTGCCCAGAACTACGCGATCATGGCCGGCAAGTACGGCACGGATGCCGCTAACGCGCTCTACAAGGCCTTCGACGCTGGCGTCGATATGGTCGAGCGGCTGGTGCAGGAAGAACGGATCGACTGCAGCTTCGCCCGTGTCGGCAAGCTCAAGCTTGCGGCCAAGCCTGAGCACTACGACATGCTGGCGCGCAGCCAGGAACTCTTGGCGGCCAATGTCGATCCCGGAACCAGGATGATCGCGCGCGCCGACCTGCTAACCGAAGTCGGCACCAACCGCTACTATGGTGGGCTGCTGTTTCCCAAGAGCGCCAGCATGCATGTCGGCCGGTTCGTCCGGGGTCTGGCGACCGCCGCGGCACGGCGTGGCGCCGAGGTCCATGAACGGGCTCCCGTCATCGCGATGCGCAAGGTCACCGCCGGGCATGAAGTAGAGACCCCGCGCGGCAAGATCGTCGCGCGTCAGGTCCTGCTGGCGAGCGGCATTTCCCAGGTTGGTCCGCTCGGATGGATACGCCGTCGCATCGTGCCGGTCGGCGCCTTCTTGATTGTGACGGAACCGCTGTCGCCTTCGCAACTCGAGCGCCTCATGCCGACCCGACGCAATGTCGTCGACACGCGCAACCTCGTTGTCTACTGGCGGCTCACGCCGGACAATCGTATGCTGTTCGGCGGGCGAGCGCGGTTTGCGGTGTCCAATCCTCAATCCGACGAAAAGAGCGGCCGCATCCTGAAAGCGGCGATGGTCGAAGTCTATCCGGAACTGGCCAGCACCCGGGTCGATTACTGCTGGGGCGGCATGGTAGATATGACCCGCGATCGCCTGCCGCGCGCCGGAGAGCGCGACGGCATCTACTACTCAATGGGCTATAGCGGACACGGCACCCAGATGTCGACGCTGATGGGCAGCATCATGGCCGAGGTCATGGACGGGCGCCCCGATCTGAACCCCTGGAAGGATTTCGACTGGCCGGCGATCCCTGGATACTTCGGGCGTCCCTGGTTCCTGCCGATCCTCGGTGCCTATTACCGCATGAAGGACCTCGTGACATGACCACGCCCCTTGAACACCTGTCCCGCAACGGCCGCCTGGGCAGGTTCTTCATCGACGGCGAATGGCGCGAGCCGCGGGGCACCGCCACGGGCGTCGTGGTCAATCCGGCCACGGAAGAGGTTGTGGCCCCGTTTCCGCTCGGAAACAGCGAGGACGTGGACGCGGCCGTCTCGGCGGCCCGCCGGGCATTCACCACCTGGAGCCGTACCAAGCCGGAACACCGCGCGGGTCTGCTTGATCGCCTGCAGGCGCTGCTCGAAGCGCGCCGTGAACTGCTTGCACAATGCCTGACACTCGAAATGGGCGCGGCGATCGGATATGCGCGCACCGCGCAGGTTCCGCTCGCGATCGCCCATGTGAGGGTCGCTCGCGATGTCCTGACAGCCTTCCCCTTCGTCGAGCAGCGCGGCCACACCGCCGTCACCCACGAACCGATCGGTGTCTGCGCCCTGATCACGCCTTGGAACTGGCCACTCTACCAGATCACCGCCAAGGTTGCGCCGGCGCTCGCCGCAGGCTGCACGATCGTGCTGAAGCCGAGCGAGCTTTCTCCCTTGGACGCCCTACTGTTCGCCGAGGCGATCGAAGAAGCCGGCTTCCCTGCCGGTGTCTTCAACCTCGTCAATGGTGATGGCCCAGGCGTCGGTGCGGGTCTCGCCTCCCATCCGGATGTCGACATGATCTCCATTACCGGCTCCACCCGTGCCGGCATCGCGGTGGCCCAGGCCGCCGCGCCGACGGTCAAGCGGGTCGCGCAGGAGCTCGGCGGCAAGTCGCCGAACGTGATCCTGCCCGACGCCAATCTCGATCGCGCCGTTTCGCTGGGCATAGCCGCCGCCTTCCGCAATCTCGGCCAGTCATGCAGTGCGCCGACGCGTATGATCGTGCCGCGCGCGCTGCTTTCCGAGATCGAGTCAATTGCCCAGCGGGCCGCGGATGAGATCGTCGTCGGCGATCCTCTTTCGGAGGCCACCACCCACGGAGCAATCGCCAATCGTGCTCAGTTCGACCGGACCCAAACAATGATCGGCGTCGGCGTTTCGGAAGGCGCAAAACTTCTCACCGGCGGACTGGGCCGTCCGGACGGCCTAGATGTCGGGCTCTATGTGAAGCCGACCATCTTTTCCGACGTGCGCACGGGCATGCGCATCGCTCAGGAAGAGGTCTTCGGGCCAGTTCTGTGCATCATCCCCTACGACACAGTCGAGGAGGCCGTCACCATCGCCAACGATACGGTCTATGGCCTCGGGGCCCATGTGCAGGGCAGGGATATGGACGTCGCCAAGTCCGTCGCCTCGCGGATTCGCGCCGGTCAAGTGCATCTCAACTACCCGGCGTGGGATCCACACGCGCCATTTGGTGGCTTCAAGCAATCGGGAAACGGACGCGAATACGGCCTCGAGGGCATGTTGGAGTATCTCGAGGTCAAGTCCATCCTCGGTTATTTCTAGGCGACATCTTCGCCATGCGCAGGGGGCGCAGGTGGCGCCATCTATGTCAGTGGGCCGGGCGGATCGTTAACCAGTTAAAGTGAAGACTGCGCGGCTCGCTGTGCCTGTCGCCGAGCTCTCAGGCAGCAACCAGCAGGACGTGGTGTTCGGGCGCGAAATCCACTCGAATCCCAAGTGCTCGTGGTCGATGAGCGAGGAAGGTGTGGATGTCGGCTCAAGAAGCGAAATCTATCACCAGTTGCGCGCTCACCGCTCCAAACGCCGTTTCACGTTTTCAACCCCAAGTACGGGGCTGGTCAGGACTGGAAGACTGTGGGCCGTGCCCCGCACCGCACGAGCCATCGAAGCCTGCGCAAAAACGACCACATCGACCTTCTTCGACAGCTCTTCGAGAGCTAGGCGGATTTGCGCGTCATGGGCTTCGACGTCCCCGCCGGCGAGGAGTTGAAACGCTCCCTCAACAAGCACATCGTCGATCGCTACATCCTTGCCCGCCTCGCATGCCTTGCGCTTCAGCAGATCCACGGTCGGCACCAGCGTTGTGGACAAGGTCGCCAGGACACCTATGCGGTTTCCATGCTCGACAGCGGCTTTGGCCATGCCTTCATCAATACGGAACAGCGGCACAGGACAAAGCGGCGCAATGGCATCGACTGCCGGTCCGAGAGTCGAGCATGTGACGACAATCGCATCTGCCCCGGCGTCGACTGCCGACCATACGTAGGTAGCAAGCCTTCGTTTCGTCAGATCGGATAGCGACCCGCGCTCAATGGTATTTCTCAAGAGGCTCTCGTCGAGGATCGCGAACGGCTTCCAGTCGGGCAAATGTTCTTTGGCGAGGCCCTCGAACTCGGAAAACAAGGCTGGAAACCGTGTGGATGAAAGCCAGCTTTCTGGCGGAAGCGCTCGTGGTTTGATTTGGCATGTGGTTTCCATCAAGTTGCTGGAAGCTGAGTTGGCGGAACTGGATGTCTTGACCAGTTCATCAACCTGGTCCCTCGTGAGAATCCTCTTCACCAAACGGTCCGGATCGCGCTTAGGCCAGCCGATATGCAGATCCGCGATCGCACGGCGCTCCTTGCTGTCGCCATGCGGTCAATTGCATCAGAAGTCGCCAACTTCAATTTTCGATCTGTCCGTGAAGCGCGACATGCGGAACGGAGTCGGATCGACGCATGCCGCGCCACCGGCGACCAGATCCGCCGCCAGATGGCCCAACCCGGGGCCGGCGCCGAAGCCGTGTCCGGAACAGCCTGCGGCGACGAACATGCCGCCGATGCTGTCCACCGGGGAAATCACCGGCACCGCGTCCGGTGTGGAATCGATATACCCGCCCCAGGTGGACACGACGCCGGCATCGGCAACGCTGGGGAACATCGCTTTGACCCGGGTCTTGATGGTCGCCAGCATCCGCTGGTCGGGCGCCGGATCGAGGACGCGGATGCGCTCGAAGGGGGTCGGCTTGTCGAGATGCCAGCGACGCATTGAATCCGGACCTTCGAAGAACGAGCGGCCGATGCCGATCTCGACCGCCTTCAGCCGTTTCATGAACATCGGCAGAAACGGGCGGACATAGCGGATGCCCTGCGGGGTGATCTCCAGGGTCGCCCGGCCGCTGACGGCGATCGTGTAGCTGCCATCGAGCCGGCGCGTCATGGCAAAGTCGGGGGTAAAGACGGCCTCGCCGAAATCCGGTGCCGGACCGGTCCGCAGGGCGGTCTGACGGACGCTGGCCAGCGGCATCGACACCGCATGCATACGCAGGAAAGCCGATGCCCAGGCGCCGGCGGCGCATAGCACCGCACTGGTGCGGATAAGGCCTTTCTCGGTGACGACGCCGCTCACTTGCCCATTGGTGATATCCAGGCCGCGTGCCGCGCAGTTCTGATGAATGGTCGCGCCATGCTTGCGGGCGCCTTCGGCGATCCGAGGAGCGGCCAGCCAGGGCTCGGCCTTGCCATCGTCTGCCGCGTGGACACCGCCCAGCCATTTGCGGCCGCCAGCCGCAGGAACGGCGGCAGTGGCCTCGTCGGCCGTAAGCATCCGCGTCTTGACGTCGAACCGCCGCGCAACGGCGCGCCACTTGTCCCATTCGGCGAGCTGCTTTGGATCCGCGGTCGCATAGATGAGCCCGCAACGGCGGAAGCCAAGGTCGTGCCCGATCTCTTCGGTCAGCTCTTCCCACAGCCGCAGCGCCAGATTGGCAAGTGGCAATTCACGTGCATCGCGGTTCTGCCGACGGCACCAGCCCCAGTTCCGGCTTGACTGTTCGCAGCCGACATACCCCTTTTCGATAAGCGCCACCGACAGGCCGCGCCGCGCCAGGAAATAGGCCGCGCTGGCGCCGACAATCCCGCCGCCGATCACCACGACGTCCGCTGACTTGGGGAGCGTTTCATCACTGCTGATGTGGTGGATAATAGGGGACATAGGGCCTCGGCAATCAATGAGCGCTAGCAGTATCGGCGACTGGTGCCGCAGAATGCACTGACTGCAGCGGCATTTCGGTATTTTGCGCCGAATATCGCCGGCATCCGGCAAGTGACGGCGATTTTATCGTCTTCAAGAGCCGCGGCGCTGCCGTTTTTGACGCTTTAAAATCAATGTCATAATCTCTTGACGAAGTTCCATAATCGTCTTCCGCGTGTTCGGTGGCATTCGGCGGCGCGGTATCTACGACAACATGAAGACCGCAATCGACAAGGCCGGCCGTGGCAAGGAGCGCGACCGTAAAATGCCTCAGCCCCTGAGGAGGTCACAGATTTGAAGCGCCGATTTGAATTTTGAATAATGTCCGTTTGAGCGGCTGGTCGAAGCGGATGATCCCAAGCCTCGCTGATGCTGCCTCTGAGGTTCCGAAATAGGGGTCCCGTCGGAATGGATAGCGCAAGCTGGAGGCCAGCGGTTCTCGAGGGCTCCATCTTCCGGTCGGCCTAGTCGGCTCGAAGCTGCGATTTTGGCCAAGTGAAGAACGAAAGTCGAACGTTGCTGTCTACCAGGATCGTTCCTCACCTCCCATGCTCTCTTGATGTCCTTCGAGGCACGCCGAGATCGCTCGCAGCTGGAATTCCAGTGCGGGGCCCTCTGCCGGGAACCGGCCGTCCAGCGCAGAGGTACCGACGGTAAATCCCGCTGCGCCACTCTTGCGAATAGTCTCGATCTGATCCGGGCGATCCACCGATCCCGCGACAATGACGGGCTTGGGCACAGCTCGGCACACAGCGTCGATGAGAGACGGCACATTGCCTGCCGAGCGGTAGGCGAGAAGGTCGAGACCCTCGACCCCGGTATGGCTGGCGAGCGCGACAGCGCTTTTGACGATCTCGGCCTGCGATCCTTCGAGAATGCTCGGGTGCCCGACAACCCGGCCCGGAAACGGATAGTAGCGGATTAGCGTTCCTTCCAGCAGCGGCAGCACGTCTTGGGCATGGGTGCCACCGAGCAGGTAGTCGACGCCGAGGTCGATCGCCGCCTTGACCGAGCGGACCTCGCTGTCGCGATCGAGCGATACGACCTCGAGATATGTACTGGCTCCGCCCGCGCGGATCTGGCGGGCGAGGTCGGCGAGCGCGTCGAGCGGCAGGCCGATGTCCTTGAAGCCGATGTGGCGGATTCCGGTGCGGAGCGCCGTTTCGACGTGGACGGCGGCGTCGGCCACGGTGCGGTCGTTGCGCGTCAGCATGAAGATAAAGTCGAATGGTGTCATGGGGTGCCGGCTTTCTGGTTCTGGAGGGAAGCCTTGAGCCGAAGGGCGTAGTCGAAGGCGGTCTCAAGGCTGGAGGGGTTGGCAACGCCGGACCCCGCGATGTCGAAGGCGGTGCCGTGATCGGGGCTGGTGCGCACGAACGGCAGGCCCAGCGTAATGTTCACGCCATGGTCGAGGCCCATGTATTTGACCGGGATGAGGCCCTGGTCGTGATACTGCGCGACCACGATGTCGAAACGGCCCTTGCGGGCCTGCATGAACACGGTGTCGCCGGGCCACGGGCCGGATGCGTCGATACTTTCGGCACGGGCCGCCTCGATCGCCGGCCGGATGATGCGGATTTCCTCGTCTCCAAAGAGACCGCCTTCGCCGGCATGCGGATTGAGGCCCGCGACAGCGACGCGTGGATGGGCGATGCCGAGCGCCTGCGCACCGGCATGGGCCAGCCGGATCGCGTCCATCTGCGACGCGAAATCGCCTTTGCGGATCGCCTCGGACAACGAACAATGGATGGTGACGAGGACCGTGCGAATGTCCTCGTTCGCCAGCATCATGGCGACCTTGGGAGCCCCGCCATGATCGGCCAGGATTTCGGTGTGGCCGGGATAGTGCAGACCGGCGGCGGCGAGTGCTTCCTTGTGGATCGGCGCCGTAACGATGCCGCCCACGCGACCGTCCCGCGCCAGTCGGATGGCGAGGACGATGGCGTCGAACGCCGCGCGTCCACTGGTGGCCGAAACCTGGCTGACCGGTGGCAGGACGCGAAGCTGCGAGGAGCAAAGCACGTTGAGGGTTCCGTCCTCGAGCACGGTCTCATCGAGGGAAGCGATCGGCCGGACCCGCACATCCGTATCCAGCGCGCAAAGGGCGTGGTTCATCACCAGCGGATCACCGACGACGATCCAGTGCCGCATGTCCGGCCGACGGAGATACATTTTTGCGATGATCTCGGGGCCGATGCCGGAGGGATCACCCATGGTCACGGCGAGAGGAGCGTCATGGGCGGTCATGGATTAGAGCCTTTCGTGAAAGCGGTTTGGCCAGCAGGTCGCGGGCGGCATCAAGGAGTGCCGAGGGTGAGCCGAACCCTCCCGCCTTCATGGCGATGGTGAGCGACGTTCCGTCCTCCCGTTCGGCGCGGCCGACCGGAAAGCCGGGCTCCAGCTCGCGGGTGAGACAGAAACGGCTGATGCCGAGGCGGTCGAGGATCGCCGCCATCGTCTCGCCGCCGGTGGCGATCACCGCGTCATAGTCATGCCGGGCGACCGCTGCGGCTGCTTGTCCGGCGAGGTTCGTCGTCACCGCGCTGGCATTCTCCTGCCGTTGCAGTGGTGCCCGAAGGCAAATCACACGGTCGTCGCCGGGAGCGTCGGCCAGGTCGGTGACGACGGGAACGCCTTGTACCCGCAAGGTCTCGCATTGGACGCGCGTCACCGGATTGGCGCTTCCTGCGACGATCACCACCCGCCCGGCGGCTTTGCCCGTTACCGGGCGTCCATCCCGCACGGCAGGGACCAGCAATGCCAGCGCGATGGCGAGACCAGGAGAGCCCACCCAAAGAACAGTCTCAGGATCGGGGATGCTGGCGACTTGCCGGTTCAGTACGTCCTGGCTGTCGGCGTCGAGGACCAGAATGGACCCTTTCGTCGCCGCATCGCCGGAACTGTCTGGGGCGAGAATGATCGGTATCCCCAGGGACGGGTCGACCAGATTGGCAATGTGCGATGTGCCTGGGGGATGGACCGGGTCACGGCCGTAGACGCTTTGACTCACGGGAATGCCGTTCACCGTCTGGATCCCGCCGATGGTGAGCCGCCCCGCTTCGGGAAAGGCTGGAGCGATGACAAGCCTGCTCCGGCCGCTTGCGCGAAAGGCGGCGGCGACTTCCACGCGGATACGGCCGCGCAGGGTCGAATCGATCGTTTTGAACAGAAGGCGGGCATTCGAGAGGGCCGACACGGCGTCGGCCGTAGCCTTTCGTGCCTGCGAGATGTCGGAGGCGCGGCTGTTGGTATCAATCGAAGCGATAGCTCCATTCTCCGCGCCGTCGACCTGTCGCTTGATCATAGGTGCATAGCCTCCCGCGAGAAAGGCCGCCGCGCCGTCGGTAGCACTGGTCAGGTCATCGGCGATTATCCCGACGAGGAGGGATGTGTTCTGCTTCATTTGGGTGAGAATAGCAGAACGGTCAGAACCGGTTATCCATATGATCTGACGATTTGTGGTGATATGAAGTCACCAATGAAGCGCTCTGAAGTACCTTCGCTCGACGACCTGCGCGCCTTCCAAACAGTGGCGCGTCTGGGGTCTGTGCGTGCTGCGGCTGCCGAACTCGCTCTGACGCATGGTGCGGTCAGCCGTCGCGTCTCCAAACTGGCAGCCGATCTTGGTCTGCGCTTGCTCGAAGCGGACGGGCGCGGGGTGCGTCTGACCTCCGATGGCGCGAAGCTGGCGGAGGCAACCGGCAAGGCGTTCCATTTAATCACTGATGTCTTGGCAGAAATCAGATCCAGCTCGACGCCCATTCCGATCATCCTGTCCTGCGAGCGCTCGCTGGCGATGCGCTGGCTGATCCCCCGCTTGTCTGGGTTTCAGGATCGATACCCGGATGTCGAGGTGCATCTGTCAACCGGCGGCGGAGGGCTCGACTTCGCGCGTGACCGGGTGACGCTTGCGATCCGCCGACTCGATTTTCTGGTGGACCCGGAATGGACCATCATCAGGCTGATGCCGGAGCGGGTTGGTCCGGTAATGCTGCCATCCCTGCGCAAGCGGTTCGAGAGTGGCGACTATGTGGCGCTCGGATCACGGACGCGACCGAGTGCTTGGGAAGCGTGGCTCGACGCGCACATGGATGCGCCGCGGCCTCGAACGATCCAATTGCTGGATCATCATTTCCTGATGGCAGAAGCGGCCCTGGGTGGTCTTGGCGTTGCTCTTGCACCCCAAGCGATCGCAGCGGATGACGTCGCGAATGGGCGATTGGAAGCACCACTCGGCTTTGATCGCGACGGGACGGACTACGGCCTGATCCATCCGAAGTCGATCATTGTTTCAACCGGCCTCTCCGCATTGCGCGATTGGCTGACCGCAGAGTCCGAGAGATCGTTCAAGCGGCAGGTGCTTGAGAACACCTAAACTAAGAAAATAAGGTCGCCTTTGCGCCCGTATCGGCTCAGGCGGGGCGAAAGAGACAGCACTGCGAAAGGGCGTGCTGGTTTTGCGGTCGACCGGAGGGCCTTCTGCTGAATGACCATGCATTGCGGCACATTCTGCCAAACGCCTGCGATTATGCTCGGCTGATAGAGCAGATTGACAGGAACCAAGGACATGGATCGCTTCCGGCCGAAATACGTGACTTTTGATTGCCACGGCACGCTCATCAATTTCCAAATGGCGGAAGCCGCCAGGGTCCTGTTCGGTCATCTTCTGGATGGGCCGCACATGGACGAATTCATCAGAAACTTCCAGGGCTACCGCCTCGATGAGGTGCTGCAGGACTGGAAGCCTTATGCAGATGTCGTTCACAACGCACTGGAACGCACCTGCCGCCGCAACAGCGTCGCATTCCGTGCCGAAGACGCCGAAACGATCTACAACCGCATCCCCACCTGGGGGCCGCATCCGGACGTACCCGAGGGATTGGCTAAACTGGCCAAGGAAATTCCGTTGGTCACCCTGACGAACTCCATGGTGGCCCAGATTCCGTCGAACGTGGCAAAGCTCGGTGCGCCCTTTCGTGCCGTCTTGACCGCTGAAGAGGCGGGTGCCTACAAGCCGCACTTCAAGGCGTTCGAATACATGTTCGACATGCTGGGTTGCGGCCCGGAGGATATCACGCATGTGTCCTCGTCTTTCCGCCACGACCTGATGTCCGCCTATGATCTGGGGATCAAGAGCAAGGTCTGGGTCAATCGCGGCCACGAGCCGGCCAATCCCTTTTACGAATACACCGAAATCCGCGATGTGACGCAGCTACCAGGCGTTTTCGGACTCTGAGGGGCGAGGATAGGCCGGAGCCCCGCAGAGCACTGCGCCCAATTTCGACGGCTGCCAGCGGCGCCGTCTCAAACACCGCGAGAAATAGACCTGCGGGGCGTCATCGCTGGAGCGCTCGATCTGTCGAAGCATGAAGAACAACGGTCCCCAACAGGCGAGGATTTTCGAATTGGGTGGTTGTGGTGATCTGGTCCCCGATGAAGAAGCTGGTCAGCTCAATGGCTCTATGGCGGCAGGACGCGACCATCTGCCTTACGCGGCAGCTTCAACCGAAGCCTATTTTCGCGCTGCCGGTGCAAGCCTGGCGATGCGGCTGGGCTCCTCCGAACCGGACATGTCGGCGGCACTGCTGAAGCGCCACTACGGATTGACGGGATCGATCGCGACATTGTCCTCCGAGGTTGAGCGCACCGTTGAGGTCAACCTGTCGGACGGCCGCCGGTTGATCCTGAAGACGTCGACAACAGCGGAGGCGGTCGACAGCTTTCGTTTTCAAACCGCCGCCATGGCCGGATTGCAGAGGTTCACGGGCTTCGTTGCACCCGAAGTGCTACGCACGACCAGCGGCGGATTGATGTTTGAGCAAGAGGGGACATGCGGGTACTTGCAGACCCGGATCGAGGGCATTCCGCTGCACCAGGCGACGCCAACTCCCGACCTGCTTTTTCGAACCGGCAGTGCTCTCGCCCGGCTGGACCTAGCACTTGAGCTGGTCAGTGTGCCCGCGGCTCACCGTCCCGTTCTTTGGCATGTCGGTTGCTGGTCGAGGTTGATGGAACTGGAGCAATTCCTGCCATCCGGGAGCATTGCCGATAGCGTACGCGTCGCGATGACGGAGTATGCGGGGTTCGTTGAGCCACAAATCTCTGACGTGGCGTGGCAGGTAACTCATAATGATCCCAGCCCATTCAATATGATGGTGACAGGCCAGGGAATGGGTTTCATCGATTTCGGCGATGGCTGCTGGAGCCCCAGGATCCAGGATCTGGCGATCGCAGCAAGTCACGTCGTAAAGGATCCGACCCTTCCTCTGGGTGGGGCTGAAAATCTTATCGCCGGCTATGCCTCTGTCATTCCACTTTCGGCGCTGGAAACAAAACTGCTCGTCGGACTGATGCGGGCGCGACAAAGCGCATTGATCTTGGTCAACTACTGGCGATCCCACCTTTTTCCGGCCGACGCCCAGTACATCAAAAAGAATGTCGCGCGTGCCGAGCACGGACTTTCCATCCTGGCGCCTCTTGGTGTCGCATCGGGCGAGGCGGCCGTCCTGGCGGCAATGCCGTCGTTTCAGCCGTAACGCATTTCGGTTCGCTCGACCGGCACGGTAGCCAAAAGACGAACCGCGAATTGATCAAGGTACTCTTTCAAATAGGCAGCAGCATATGTCCACAGATCTCATGCCTAATCGCTACAGGCCCGGCGAATCCGACCTTCCCAGGCGCGAGTCCGAGCTAATTGCTCGCCGTGACGAAGTACTTGGGGCCTCCTATCGGCTCCAGTACCGCCGGCCCGTGCACTTCGTTCGCGGCGAAGGCATGTGGCTCTACGACCCTGACGGGCGTGCCTATCTTGATTTCTACAACAACGTGCCGTCGCTCGGCCATTGCCACCCAGAAGTAAACGCCGCAATGGCTGAACAGGCGGGCCGGATAAGCGCCAACACGCGCTATCTCGAGCCAAAACTTATCGACTATGCCGAGCGTCTGGTCGACACTTTCCCAAGCGAACTCGACCGGGTGGTTTTTACTTGCACCGGAAGTGAATCCAACGATCTGGCCCTGCGTATCGCGCGATTTGCGAGCGGCAACGAAGGCGTGATTGTCTCGAGCTACGCCTATCACGGCACCAGCGCGGCTGTCGCCGCGGTTTCCCCGAACCTGGGCGACGCCGTCAAGCTCAGCCCATTCGTGCGCATGGTCTCCTTACCGGGGCCGGCGGGTGTGCCGGAATCACAAGCTGCGGACTTTCTCGAGGCGCAAGTACGCGCGGCCATTGTGGATCTGAACCGTCGTGGCATCGGCGTTGCGGCCCTGCTCATCGACAGTATTTTTTCCAGCGATGGCGTTTGGGTCGATCCTCCTGGCTTCATTGCCAGTGGAGTTGCGGCGGTGCGAGAGGCAGGTGGTCTCGTCATCGCCGACGAAGTTCAGCCGGGTTTTGGGCGAACCGGCGCTCATATGTGGGGCTTTGAACGGCACAGGATCGTTCCCGATCTCGTTACCCTCGGCAAGCCGATGGGCAACGGATTTCCAATTGGCGCGGTCGTTGGTCGCAAAGCACCGATGGAGCAATTTGGCGCCACCTCTCGCTACTCGAACACGTTCGCCGGAAATACGGTTGGCATAGCGACCGCGGACGCCGTGCTGACGATCCTGCAGCGCGACCAGATCCCTCAGAAAGCGCTTGCCATGAGCCAGCGCCTCCGAGCCGGGCTGGAGAAACTCGCGAAGCAGCAGCCCGGAATTCTTGCGATCCGCAACGCCGGTCTGTTCTTTGGCATCGATATAGGGCCTGAGGGTGCCCCGACGGCAAGCCGGCGGGCAATGGCGCTGGATGTCGTGAACGCAATGCGCGACGACGGCGTCCTTGTCAGCACGACAGGGGCCAACGAGGATTCGCTAAAAGTGCGCCCGCCGCTCGTTTGTCAGGCCGAGCATGTCGACCTCTTCCTTGCAGCCATGGAGCGGGCGCTCATCAAGGTCGCAGGCTAGACCGCATGCCTGCGAGCAGGTGGCCTGGTCCCGGTTCCCAGATCCTAGTTCAGTGCGCGCCGAGATTGGCGGTGTCGGTCGGCCACTTGGGGCCTCTCGGCGGGATCAGGCAAGCATATCCTTCAGCCGATAATAGGTGCCCACCATTGGCAGGAACCACGGCTTGCCGGTATGCAGCGGGACGGCATTCCAGTCCATGCCACCGATTGGATTGGTATCTGTGCGGCCCATGGCAATGTCCGCTAGCACACTTCCGATCAGCGTCGAGAGCTGCGCGCCATGTCCTGAATAGCCCATGCCGTAGATCAGGCCATCGGCGGCGCCGGCGCGGGGATAGCGGTCTTGAGTGCAGCCGACGAGACCGCCCCAGCAATAGTCGATTTCGACATCGGCCAGTTGCGGGAACACATCGAGCATCTGCTTGCGCAAAAGCTCTCCGGAACGCACGTCTGTCTTCTGGTTAGAGGCAGCCGAGAACTTCGCACGCCCGCCGAACAAGAGTCTGTTGTCCGGGGTGAGTCGGAAGTAGTTGGCGACGTTGAGCGAGTTCGTGTAGTTCCGATTGCCCGGCAGGGTTGCCGCGACCTCCTCGGGGGTAAGCGGGCGCGTCACGACGATGAAAGATGCAATTGGCATCATCCGTCGCCGATAGTAGTCAAAATTCTCGGTTGTATAGGCGTCGGTCGCAAGGATGACCCGGCGGGCAGCGAGCGAGCCGGTCGGCGAAGTGATCCGCCAGCCATCTGACACCCGGATGCAGGACTGGACGGGATTGTGCTCCCAGATCGTCGCACCATGGCGAGCGGCTGCGTCCGCCATGCCATTGGCATACTGGCCCATATGCATCATCGCCGACTTGGGTGACAGCACGGCGCCGTGAAAGGCCTCCGAACCCAGCTCCTTGCGGACATCGCCACGTGAGAGCCACTCCACCGAGGGGCCTACTTCGCGGCGAAGCTCCTCGCACATGGCCTGCAGCCCCTTCACATGCGATGGCTTGGATGCAAGCTTGAGCTTGCCTCCTCTGCGGAAGCTGCAGTCGATGCCCTCTTCAGCAATGATGGCTTCGATCATGTCGATCGAGTCGTCGTAGGAGCGCCAGAACCGACGAGCCTTGGCCTCTCCAAAGTGCGCTTTGGCCGCACCAAAACTGGCGAAGTGACCACTGTTGAGGTGCCCGCCATTGCGCCCCGATGCACCATATCCGACATGCTCGGCCTCGATGAGTGCGACCTTCACGCCAGACTTGGCCAGTTTGCGCGCGGCATTGAGACCGGTGAAGCCCGCCCCAATTACGGCGACTTCGAAATCGCCGGAGAGGGGTTCGCGGGTCGCCCCAGCAAAGGCTTTCGACGTATCATGCCAATAGGAGGTAAACTTCATTTTGAACACCTCTCGCGCTCGTCGGGACGCCGACAGGATGAAGTGTAGCTCCGTTCCCACGCCGTGAGGTGCGGCCCTTGCCATGGGCCTGCAACAATCAGTCGTCCTGCGCGGCGGAAACCGCAGGAAATGCGGCAGTGGCGCAGACGCCGCAGTACGCCTCGGCGATTTGCCAGGTTAAATCCCCTTGATAGCGGGCCGCGTGGTCAGCTTTCGGATGACTGGCCTTCATCGCTTTCGTGCACATTCAGGTGACCAATCCGGGCTCAAGCGCTGCTTCTCAGAAGCTTCCGTCGCTGTTAAGCGTGTTTTTGGATATGATATGGGAACTTCTTTATCCGTCGGTCCAATGGGGCATTGGACGGATTGAGAGCGAAAAAGTGGAATGAAATGAATTACTTAAGCATGCGGTTTGCCATTGCACCTATGATGGATTGGACGGACCGGCATTGCCGGTTCCTCCATCGCCAGTTGACGCGCCGGGCATTGCTCTACACCGAGATGGTCGTCGCCGACGCGGTCATCCACGGCGAGCGCGAGCGCTTGCTCGGCTTCGATGGTACGGAACATCCGGTCGCGTTGCAGCTCGGCGGCTCCGATCCGCAGAAGCTTGCCGAGGCGGCCCGCATCGGCGAAGCCTTCGGCTATGACGAGATCAACCTCAATGTCGGCTGCCCGTCCGACCGCGTCCAGTCGGGTACGTTCGGCGCCTGCCTGATGAAAGCACCGGTTCTGGTCGCCGATTGCGTCGCGGCGATGAAGGCTTCTGTCGGCATCCCCGTCACCGTCAAATGCCGCATCGGCGTCGACGAGCAGGATCCTGAGCCGGCGCTCGATGCACTGGCGGACGGGGTTTTCGCGGCCGGCGCAGACGCGCTGTGGGTGCATGCCCGCAAGGCGTGGCTGGAAGGGCTGAGCCCTAGGGAAAACCGCGACATCCCGCCGCTCGACTACAACAGGGTGTATCAGCTGAAGGCCAAAAATCCAAACAAATTCATCGGCATCAACGGCGGCATTCAATCCCTTGAAGAGGCGCTCGATCACATTGATCATGTCGACGGCGCCATGCTCGGCCGCGCCGCCTATCATACGCCGGGCATTCTGGCAGGCGTCGACGCGGCGTTTTACGGCGACAAACCCAACGCGTTCGACGTTGCCGCGCTGATCGATGCCATGGCGGATTATGCGGCACGCCACATCGAGCGGGGCGGGCGGCTTGGCCATGTCACCCGTCACATGGTCGGCCTGTTCCACGGCCTGCCCGGTGCGCGCCGCTACCGGCAGATCCTTTCGACCGATGCGACAAGGGCCGGCGCCGGACCGGATGTGCTGAAGGCGGCTTTCGCTGCAGTCGATTTTAGCGGGACGGACGCCGAAGCAGCCTGACTGTCCAATCGCGCAAGATCATGCGGTCGCTTGCGTGTCTTCCGCGGTCTGTTCAGCAACCAGAGGACCGTCGATAGCTCGGGCAAACCTGGTCAAGCTAAGCAGCGCTCGCCCGCTCGGCGTCCTGCATTTCTTCTTTGATCGCGTGCGACATGGATCGAGTGCGCAGAGCATCGCGCTTCGGCGGCGCCTGGAATGTGCGGCGATATTCGTGCGTGAATTGCGAGATGCTCTCGTAGCCCACCTCGAACCCAGCGCTGGTTGCCGAAAAGCCTTCATCGAGCATGAGGCGGCGTGCTTCGATTAGGCGAAGCCGCTTCTGGTATTGTCCCGGCGTCAGCGATGTCATGTGCTTGAAGTGCTTGTGGAAGGCCGTGAGGCTCATCGCAGCTGCCGCCGCCAAGCGCTCGACGGGAATACGCGATCGATACTCGGTTCTAAGAATCGCGATGGCCGCAGCGAGACGGCTTGCGTGGCTGTCCGGATCCGCAAGCGACCGCAGAGCCGCGCCATGCTGACCGGAGAGGAGCCAATAATGCAGCTCGTGCATAATTCCGGGGCGCAGGAGCGACGTAGCATCCGGTCGGTCCAGCAAGCGCATCAGCCGCACTGCGCAATCCAGAATTGCGGCATTGGTGTCTTCCGCGAACAAGGTGCGTGTCTCTGACGGGCGCTGCGCACGCACGCTGCCCAACTGCGCCGCGAGCTCGCGCAGGAGCGTCATCTCGAGTTCGACTGCGACGGCCAGGTAGGGCTCGCGCCGGCTTGCCTGCACGATCCGTCCGACGACCGGCATGTCCGCGCTCACGATCACGGATTGCCCGGCGGAGAAAACTTGCTGCTCCCTGCCCACGGTCATGAGCTTGGCACCCTGCAGAACCAGACAAACCAGCGGCCGATAGACCGAATGCAAGTCGCCATGTGGTGACTCGACGCACATCATCCGCAGGCCCGGCACTGGCGTCAGCGCCAGGCCGTCCCGGTTTGCATGGCGGGCGGCATAGGTGTGAACGGCATGTTTGAGGACGTCCATGCAATGTCTCCTGCAGCGGCGCGATGTTGGCAATCCTAGCATACGGGCGGACAAACATCACGTGGGCTGCAGGATCGAGCAAGTTTTGCGCATGCGTTGGCAAGCCGTCGACCGCATCGCCTGTAGGAAATGTTCCAACCGAACACGCCCCTCGACAAGGAAGGGAATTCATATGTCTGGACAGAGCGAAATACCGAGACGCGCCGTGCTGGCGAATGTCGCCATGGCTCTTCGCAGGCGCATGATCTCCGTGACCGCGATGGCGCCGGGCGTCGTCAACACCACCCTGTTCACTGACAGGAAGACGCCGGAGCAGATCGCCGGCTTCGCCGCGCACGCCACATCAGCGCATCGGCGAGTCTTCCGACATTGCCGACGCAATCGCGGCCCTCTGCAGCGGGGACGGTGCCTTGATCACGGGCAGACGGTATTCGCAAACGGCGGGATCGTTTGACCCCGATTGGCTGGAATAGATGGAGCACAGAACGATGAAAATGAACGGAAATACGATCCTCATCACCGGCGGCGGATCCGGGATCGGGCGGGAACTGGCGCTACGCTTCAATGCGCTTGGAAACACTGTGATCGTCGCGGGACGGCGCAAGGAGGCGCTCGAGCAGACGATCGCCGGGCGTGAAGGCATGTACGCGATGGTCGGCGATGTCGAAGATCCGGAAGCAATTATGGCATTTACCAAGCACGTAGTCGCCGAGCACCCGGCGCTCAACGTGCTCATCAACAATGCCGGCATCATGCGCCGCGAGGATCTCACCAGGGCCCGCGATCTGCGTGACGCGGAGGATACGATCGTCACCAACCTGTTCGGGCCGATCCGCCTCACCAACGCGCTGATCGACCATCTGGCGGTTCGGCAAAATGCCGTGATCGTCAATGTCTCGTCAGGCCTGGCCTTCGTGCCGCTGAGTGGCACGCCGACCTACAATGCCAGCAAGGCGGCGATCCATTCCTATACGGTATCGTTGCGCCAGCAACTCAGGGGCAGGGTCGAAGTGATCGAGCTTGCGCCGCCCGCGGTTCGCACCGAACTCACTCCCGGCCAGTCAATGCGCGACGAGTATATGCCGCTCAATGCGTTCATCGACGAGACGATGGCGTTGCTTAGCCGGGAGCCGACGCCCAAGGAGATCCTGGTGGAGCGCGTGGGCTTCCTGCGCTGGGCGGAGCGGGACGGCCGGTTTGATCAAGCGATCGAGATGCTCAATGCTCACTGAGCGGCGCCGAAGCAGCCTGGCTGTTCAATCGCGCAAGATCATGCGGTCGCCGCGCACGTCGAAACCGGACAATGAGCCAATGAAATTCATGCCGAGCAGGCTTTGGCCGAGCATGCCGGGCGCGGCGATCATGACCGGCATGTCCTTGCGTACGATCCCGCCGATCGCCAATTCGTCGGTTCTCACGGCGGCGGCGCGTGCCATGCCGTTGGCGGTGGAAACCGGTATGGTGAAATTGAGAGCGGCTGGATTGAACCCGGCCGCTTGCGCGTCCTGCGCGGTCAGCACGGTGCTGGTTGCGCCGGTATCGACTACGGCCCGGACCGGCGTGCCGTTGATCATGATGCGCGCTTCGAAATGGCCATTGCCGGCCTTGTCCAGGGTCACCGTGGCATGGCCGTCCTCAAGGCCCAACGCCAGTGGACTGCCGGGAACAAGGCCGGCCGTCACCCGGCTGGCGAAATCCTGCAATTCATAACGGTACTGGTAGCCGGCGATCAGTGCGAGCACGATGACGGCCCAAGTGCCCAGGTTGCGGGCCATCGCGCCCAAGGGTCTGCCTGATCTGAGCAGGCCGGCGCCGATGAGCGCGACCAGGGCGCCAAGCCAGATCAGCCGGCTGAAATCGTAATTCTCGACGCCGAATGTGCTGCCGGCGGAATCGTTAAGCATGAGCAGGACAACGCCTAGCCCGATCAGGATCATCAAAACCCAGAAAAACCGGTTCATATGTGGCTCACGAGAGAGCGTCGCGTTCGCGCGCGAGGCGGGTGCGGCGGGTTTCGCGGCGCGGTCTGCGCTCAACCGTTTCCAGCCGGGCCGGCAGCTCGGCCATGACGCTGCGGCGGACTTCAGGGGTCATCTCGATCCAGGCGCCGATTTCCTCGCGCGTACGGCCGCAACCGAAGCAGAAGCCGGTTTTCATATCGATCGAACAGACCAGGACGCATGGGGATTCGATGGCCGTCATTTTTATTCTCTCAGGGTTTCCGTCAGGAATCCCTCGTCTCGCCTCCACATGGTGTAACGGCAAGGCCAATGCAAGTCCTCCGGAATGCGCCGCCAGCCGCCGCTTTCGCGTCAATGCAGGCAGTTGTGCCGGCCGAGCAAGGCGGCTATGCCGCTCACCAACTCTGGGAACCATCATCGACGACATGACCAGCGCGCTGCCCTTCGACGATTTTCGTAATCTTCTGGCGACCCTGCCGCGAGCCGACACGGCAGCCGAAGCCCGCGTCCGTGCGCTGTTTGCCAAGGCCGACAAACCCAAGGGTTCGCTCGGCCGCATCGAGGACATCGCGGCTTGGCTGGCCGCCTGGAGTGGCCGCGCGCCGCCGGCAGTGAACCGGCCTCTGGTGGCGATCTTCGCCGGCAATCACGGCGTCGCTCGCCAGGGCATTTCGCCACGGCCTGTCGCCGCCACGGCGAACGCCGTCGAGCTTTGCGCGGCCGGGGGTGCGGCGATCAACCAGATCTGCATCGCCAATAATCTCGGGCTGAAAGTGTTCGATCTTGCGCTGCACATTCCAACCGCCGACATCACCGAGGATGCGGCACTCGACGAGCGCGGCTGTGCCGCCACCATGGCCTTCGGTATGGAGGCGATCGCCGGCGGCGCCGATCTGCTTTGCCTTGGCGACCTCGGCGTCGGCAATTCCACCGTCGCAGCGGCCTTGTTTGCCGCACTGTTCGGCGGCAGTGGCGCAGATTGGGTCGGATCCGGATCGGGCGCCGATGCATCGATGCGGGTGCGCAAGGCGGAAGTGGTCGATGCCGCGCTAGCCTTCCACGGCACAGGTCTCAGGGACCCGCTGGAAGCGTTGCGCCGGGTTGGCGGCCGTGAGTTCGCAGCGATTGCCGGCGCCATCCTCGCCGCCCGGACGCAGAAGATCCCCGTCCTGCTCGATGGTTTGGTGGCGACGGCCGCTGCGGCGGCGCTGCATGCCGCCGAACCCACTGCGCTCGACCATTGCCTGCTTGCCAGCCTGTCGCCAGAGCCTGCACATGCTCGGGCCGCCGAGCGGCTCGGCTTGCGGCCGCTGCTTGATCTCGGCGTGAGCCACGGCGAGGGGGCAGGGGCGGCACTTGCCGCGGGCCTGGTCAAAGCCGCTGCGCTCACCAGCTCGGGCATGGCGGCGGCGGTTCGCTAAAGCGCGTCGCCTTTGACCGGCCTCATGCGACGCGCTTTAGGTTGTTTTTACGCATGTCGTTATCGCAAAACCGCTGCACACTTTTGCGCGACATGCACTAAGCGTCTATCGCCGGCGCGCAGCAACGGCTTTGGTCGGCAGCGCCGGCAATTCCTCCATAACCCGGCTCAACGGGAAGATGGCGATTGCCTCGGTGCCTTCGCGCAGTTTGGAATGGAGCTCGAACTCGCCGCCATGCATGGCGAGCAGGCTCTGGACGATCGGCAGGCCAAGCCCGGTGCCTTGTTCGGCGCTCTTGATGGCGATCGAGCCCTGGCCGAAGGCGGACAGCACGACCGGAATCTCGTCTTCCGGTATGCCAGGCCCGTTGTCCTTGACGGAGAGGTATTGGCCGCCGCCCGCCGTCCAGCCGACGCGCACGCGGATCTCGCCGCCAGTTCCGGTGAACTTGATGGCGTTCGACAAAAGATTGAGCGCGATCTGTCGCACCGCGCGTTCGTCGGCGAACAGGCGCGGCAAGGCGTTTTCGAAATCCTGGACGATCCGGATATCCTTGTTGCGCGCCTTCAGCTCCATCATGTGACAGCAATCCTCGACGACGGACAGCAGCATCATCGGCTCTTCGTTGAGCTGATAGCGGCCAGCTTCGATGCGCGACAGGTCGAGGATTTCGTTGATCAGGTCGAGCAGATGCTGGCCAGAATCGTGGACGTCACGAGCATAGTCGCGATAGGTCGGGTTGCTCATCGGGCCGAGCACCTCGTTCGCCATCACCTCGGAGAAACCGAGAATGGCGTTGAGTGGCGTCCGCAACTCGTGGCTCATCGAGGCCAAAAACCGCGACTTTGCCAGATTGGCGTCCTCCGCCCGCCGCCGCGCTTCGTCCGACATCGATTTCGCGGTGTCCAATTCGGCGATCAGCGCATCCTTTTCGGAGCGGAACGAGAGCAACATCAAGGACGAGCGGTTGAGCTGGCGCGCCACATAGGCGAAGAAGGGCAGCGAGACGATCAGCAACCCGGCCATGATCAGTTCGACCGGCATCCACTGCCTGGCGCCGGCATAGGCATAGGCGGCCACCGGAACGGCGAAGGTCGCCAGCAACGCACCGCGCAGCGATGACGCCGTAATCGCGGTCGCCGCCATGGCAAGCAGCAGCACCACCGCCTTGGTCAGCTGAAACTGATCGACCTGGCAAGCATCGCAACCGAGCCAGGCGAACCAGGCCCAGCCCAGGCCGCAAAGGAAATGGCCGATCAGGAATTCACCGTGCGTTTGCAGCGGGTTGAGTTCGGCAGCTTCCGTTCGGTCGACGCGCCTCGCCATGAACACGACGATCGTGTAGCAGATGAGTGTAAAAAGGGCCCAGACGCCAATTTCCTGACCGACGCCAGCAAACAGACCGGTCGCGGCGGTCGCCAGGACGAGAAGCGGAACTATGATCGCGCCGCCTATCATCGCACCGGCGTGGAGTTTCAACAGCTCGCGGTCGAAATCAGGATTTCCGGCCTGCTGCGAAAGACGGTCGCGCGTCTTGCGCACCGCGCGCGCCACATCGCTGTTGCGATGGGGTTTCCGGCGGTCCACAATAAACTTGTCCGCTGTGGTCGAGCGTTGCGAGGGCATGGAGACTTCAATTTATGCGGGCAGCGGTTTCAAATTGTTAAGCTACGTTCGAATGATTAACCAACGGTTTGCCATATGAGCCGTTCGTGGTCGCGGCGGCCGCGACAGCGATATATGCCGCCGCGGCCGCGAAGCATTTGGCGCCGGCTGGTGGACTACGCACTGACAGTCGTCGTCCTCGGTCTGCTGATCCTTCTGGCGGCGCGCCTTGACCGGATCGAGACGCGCAAGACGGAGGGTGCTGCCGTCGTCAATGACGGCGATACGATCACGCTCGGTATCGAGCGCATCCGTATGCGCGGCATTGACGCGCCCGAATATTCGCAGGTCTGCCGCAAGGGCGGCGCCGGCTATCCCTGCGGCAAGCTGGCGCGGCAGTCGCTGGTGCGTCTGATATCAGGCAAACCCGTCTCCTGCACCGGCTGGCAGCGCGATCGCTACGGCCGGCTGCTCGGCGACTGCAACGCCGGCGGCAAGAATCTCAACCGCGCCCAGGTCGAGGCCGGCTGGGCAGTTGCCTATGGCGATTTCGAAACCGAAGAAGCCGCTGCCCGCTCCGGCAAGGCCGGCATCTGGGCCGGCACTTTCGACGAGCCGCACGATTGGCGCGAGAGCCACGATCACGAAGTGACCGAAAGGAAGCACGGCACTTTGGCTTCGATTGGCGATGCCTTGCGAGAAATTTTTCGCTTCCGGTGATGGTCAACCCTATAGTTTGTTGCAACAGACCTGATCAGAGCGACGTGCGTCCATTAGGACGCACAAGGCATGCGCTGGAATTCTTGATTCGCATCGTGCTTTCCGGAAATCGATTCCGGTTTTGGGCCGATCCGATAGGAGGAATGAAATGAAACTCTTCGACGGCGGCCGGGCGCCCAATCCACGGCGGGTTCGCGTCTTCCTTGCCGAAAAAAGGGGCTTGAGGTTCCTCTGGTGCCCGTCGACATGGGCGCGCTGGAGCACAGAAAGCAGCCGGTCAGTTCGCGCAACCCGCTGCAGCGCCTGCCGGTGCTCGAACTCGACGACGGCACCGTCATCACCGAATCCGTCGCCATCTGCCGCTATTTTGAGGAACTGCATCCGGAACCGGCTTTGTTCGGCCGCGGCGCGCTCGGCAAAGCGCTGGTCGAGATGTGGCAAAGACGCATGGAGCTCAACTTGCTCAGTTGCGTCACTGCCGCGTTCCGGCACATCCATCCGGCGATGAAGGAATGGGAGAGTCCACAAATCCCCGAATGGGGCGAGGCCAACAAGCCGAAAGTCGTCGGATTCCTGAAACTCCTCGACGACGAGTTGGCGAACCGGGAGTTCGTCGCCGGCGACGCCTATTCGATCGCCGACATCACCGGGCTGATTGCCATCGACTTCATGAAGCCGGCGCGTATCAAGGTGCCGGAAGACTGTGCCAACGTGCTGCGCTGGCATCAGGCGATCTCCAGCCGGCCGAGCGCTGCCGCCTGAGAATGAGTTCCCGAGAATGAGCGAAGAGCTGGAAAACTTCGCGGCGAGGGTACGCGCCTGCCGTATCTGCGTCGAAAACCCGATCGGCCGCCCGTTGCCGCACGAGCCGCGCCCGGTGCTCAGGCCGTCGTCGAGCGCCCGCATACTGATTGCCAGCCAGGCGCCGGGCACCAAGGTGCATATGTCAGGCATGCCGTTTACCGACGCCTCCGGCGATCGGTTGCGGAACTGGCTGGGCGTCAGCAGCGAAGAATTCTACGACACGACAAAATTCGCCATCGTGCCGATGGGCTTTTGCTTTCCCGGCCAGGATGCCAAGGGCGGCGACCTGCCGCCGCGCCGCGAATGTGCACCGGCCTGGCGTGCGCCGCTGATGGCGCTGATGCCGCATATCGACCTGGTGCTGACGATCGGCAGCTATGCACAATCCTGGCACATGGGCGCCGCGCGCCGGTCCTCGCTGACGGAGACCGTGAAGGATTGGCGCACCATCTGGGATGTGCCCAGCAACCCGAAGGTGCTGCCGCTACCGCATCCGTCGTGGCGCAACACCGGCTGGTCGAAGCGCAATCCGTGGTTTGAAATGGATTTGCTGCCGTTTCTGAGATCGGAAATCCGCTATCGCCTCGGCTGAAGCGTAAGCAAGAAATCACTCGCTTTTGCGCCATCTGGCAGAATTTCTTTCTTGTGAATGGCCTAAATAAGAAGGACTATAGCCAATCTATTCCTAGTCTATCCCCGTGGGAGCACCGAAATGGACCGCCTTGACAGAAAAATCCTCCGCCTCTTGCAGGAGGACGCGACGCTTGCGGTCGCCGATGTCGCCAAGAAAGTCGGACTGTCGACCACGCCCTGCTGGCGCCGCATCCAAAAGCTCGAGGAGGAAGGCGTGATCAAGCGGCGCGTCGCCATCCTCGATCATGAAAAGGTCAATGTGCGCGTCACTGTGTTCGTGTCGATCCGCACCAATTCGCACAGCCATGAGTGGCTGCGGCGCTTTTCGGAGGTCATCCAGGAATTTCCGGAAGTGGTCGAGTTCTACCGCATGAGCGGTGACGTCGACTATCTCCTGCGCGTGGTAGTGCCCGATATCGCTGCTTACGACGCCTTCTACAAGCGGCTGATCGCCAAGATAGAGATCCGCGACGTCTCGTCGTCGTTTGCCATGGAGCAGATCAAGTACACCACCGAAATGCCGCTGGACTACATGGTTCTGGACAAGGAATCGGGCGCCAACGCTGCCTGAGGATTTTTTTATTAGTTCTTCTTTTTGTTGAGGAAAGTCCAGGGCGAGTTTGCCGGCAGCGTGATCGTGTCCGGCACGAGATCGACATCCGCCACCTCCGCCTTGCGTACGGTGTAACCCGACTGGATCACGCTGACACCGTCGAGGATGAAAAGCTGACTTTTCTCCATGCCCGGCTCCAGGGCGCCGGTCACAGATACCGGCTGATAGGCTTCGGACATCCTGTAGGGGCGGGCGGGCGTGACAAGGACGATCTGGTTGGGCGGCGGCGTCGGCATGTGGCTGCACGCACCTGTCCACGGCACCAGCAGGAACTGGTAGACGAGATCGCCGTCGCGATCGAGCGGCAGCGCATACCCGGCCAGTTGGACGGTCTTGTCCTGCAAATTGAGAGACAGCGTCTCGCCACGATCAGACATTTTTGCCGCAATCATCGGCAATCCGACACTTTCGGCAGCGGGCTGGGTTGCCGGGCGCAGGTCCTTCCAGAATATGCGCGCGGTTTCGGCGGAAGCGCTGCCCGCCATTATGGAAATCAGCACGGCCGCCAGCGCCGCTGTCGATTTGAGACGATTGCTCATCGTGTGCTCTCCGTTTGACAGGAGTAAAGCTGCCGTCGCCGACAGCGTCAACGTTCGAGCCGCATCACATGCCGGCGAGAACCGGCCATGCCGATCTCGTGGAATCCGCGGGCCACGAACATGTCTCGAAAGCCCATGAAACGGTAACTCGGCGATGCCTGGTCGACCGGATAGGCCTCGATCGTCCTGGCCCCTCGGGCGAAGGCGTGATCGATGGCCGCGTCGAGCAGTGCGCTTGCCAGCCCGCGGCTGCGCAATGCGCTCGGCACATAGAAGCAGACGATCGACCATACGCCCGCCTCCCTGTCGTCCTGCTCCCGCGACAGCTTGCGATATGTCTCGCGTGGCGCCACGGAGCACCAGCCTACCATCTTGCCTTCGGCATGAGCGACAATGCCGACCGGCGTGCCGGCTTCGATGAGTGCCATCATGGCCCGTCTCCTCTCATCGTTGGACGCATGTTCGCGGTTTTCGAGGTGGCGCCAGGCCATGCACCAGCAGTATTTTGGTGCGCCAGGCTGCTCGAACAGGTTCTCGAAATCGGCGCGCGTGGGTCGCGTCACCTCAGTAAAGCGGATTTGCCTCCGGTCAGCCTTTCCTGGCGAGCCGCTCGAGCGTTTTGGCATCGGAAAGCTCCCTTGCAGCGTCCTTGCCGATCCAGCGCGCCGTCTTGTCGGTCGATCCGGCCAGCTTCTGTGCCAGGGCAAGGGCAGCGCCGTGCAATTTCATCGATCGCTTGCCGATAGAGCGAAGCGCCCAGTTCACCGCCTTCTTCACAAAGTTACGGCCATCGCCGGCGTGCGCTTCGATGATCGACAGGAAGTCGAGGAAGGTCGCCTCTGGCTCCTTCTTCCGGTGGACGACCGACCAGGCCATCATGGCAAAAGCCGTTCGTCGAACGAACTCCCGTTCGTCGGCCGCGAACTCTTCTATCAGTTCCTTCCAGCAATCCGTATCGACAAAGAGATCGGAGACGCCGTCGACGATATCCCACGAGTCGAAAGTCGCCGCCCATCGTCTTGCATCCGCGGCAGAAAACCGCTTCGGATCGGCTGTGACGGAAGCGATGAACTGCGCTTCCATGATGCCCGACTCCCACAGTTCGAAGGCACGCTCATGGTTGCGCTTGATTTTCTTGGCAATCTGCCGCTGCACGCCATGCGAGATTCCGAGCGCACGTTCGATCTTGATGCCGTAGCGCAGCATGCCAAGGCGGTTCTCTTGCGAGCCGATCGAGCGCAGATGGGCGACAATCTCCTCGGCGCTGGATTGAGGCGAAAGCTCGGCCACGACAAAACCTACTTTTCCAATCGCGCCAGCAGCGAGGACGTGTCCCAGCGTTTGCCGCCCATCCCCTGCACATCCTTGTAGAACTGGTCGACAAGCGCCGTCACCGGCAGCTTGGCGCCATTGCGATCGGCCTCCGCCAGGCAGATGCCGAGATCCTTGCGCATCCAGTCGACGGCGAAGCCGAAATCATATTTGCCGGCATCCATCGTCTTGTGGCGGTTCTCCATCTGCCATGAGCCGGCCGCTCCCTTGGAGATCACCTCGATGACTTTCTCGATGTCGAGCCCGGCCTTCTTGCCGAAATGGATGCCCTCGGCCAGTCCTTGGACAAGACCGGCGATGCAGATCTGGTTGATCATCTTGGTGAGCTGGCCCGAGCCGGCCGGACCCATCAGCCCGACCATGCGGGCATAAGCATCGATGACGGGCTTTGCTTTGTCGAAGGCTTTCTGTTCGCCGCCGACCATGACGGTCAGCACGCCGTTTTCGGCGCCTGCCTGACCGCCGGAGACCGGTGCGTCGAGGAACGAGAAACCGCGCACTTGCGCCTTTTCAGCCAGTTCGCGCGCGACTTCAGCCGAGGCCGTGGTGTTGTCGATGAAGATGGCTCCTTTCTTCATCGACTGGAACGCACCCTCGGCTCCAATCGTCACCGCGCGCAGGTCGTCATCATTGCCAACACAGGAAAAGACAAAGTCCTTGCCGTCGGCCGCCTCAGCCGGCGTGTTGGCAACACTGCCGCCATGCTGGGCAACCCATTGCTCGGCCTTTGCCTTGGTGCGGTTATAGACGGTGACGTCGTGGCCGCCCTTGTTACTGAGATGTCCGGCCATTGGATAGCCCATGACGCCAAGACCGAGAAATGCCACCGATGCCATGTTTGCGAATCCCTTAGAAGCCTGTTTCCGGCCTTCTTAGCGGATCAGGCAAAGCTATGGGAGTCAGCGGTGCAGATGTATGGTAATGCGCCGTTCTATCCACTCGACCGCGTGGCGGAGCATCTCGACAATGATCAGATAGATGATCGCCGCCCAGATATAGGACTGGAAGTCGAAAGTGCGCGAATAGGTGAGCTTCGTAATGCCCATCAGATCATAGACGGTGATGAGGGCCACGATGGCGGAGCCTTTGATCATCAGGATTATCTCGTTGCCATAGGGACGCAGCGCCACGATCAGCGCCTGTGGCAGGATGATCTTGCGCAGTGTTTGCAGTTTGTGCAGGCCAAGCGAGGCAGCGCCTTCCCACTGACCTCTGGGGACGCTCTCGATAGCGCCGCGCAGGATCTCAGCCTGATAGGCCGCTGTATTGAGGGTGAACGAGAAAATGGCGCAGTACCAGGCTTCACGAAAAAAGCCCCACAGGCCGACAGCTTCAAGTGCCGGTCGAAACGAACCCACTCCATAGTAGATAAGAAAGACTTGTGTCAAAAGCGGAGTGCCGCGAAAGAAGTAGACATAAGCGTAGGCAACGCTGGACAGGATCCGGTTCCTGGACATCCGCGCGTAGGCGACAGGAACTGAAAGGACGGCTCCCAACACGATCGACACGGCGACAAGCGTGAGCGTCACGCCAAGGCCAGAGATGTAGCCCGGAGCGTATTTTTGGAAGAGTTCAGAATTCCACGCCTCGACCAAGTATACAATCATGCCGATGCCGAGCACGATCCAGAGACCGACCAACGCATATCCCAATACACGTTGCCGGGACCAGCCGCGCGGGATTGCTGGCGGTTTTTCGACCTTGGTCGCCACGTCGGCTGCTGCCGCACTCATCGTTGCACCTGTTGTCGGCCAACCCTGCGTTCAATGGCATTGATGCCGAAGGACGAGATGACGGCGAGGAGCAGATAGATAAGAGCAGCGACCCCAAAAAACAGGAATGCATGCTTGGTGACGCGAGCGGCGACGCCTGCCTGCCGCAATATGTCGGCAAGACCGATGGCGGATACCAGCGCTGTATCCTTGAGCAGGATAAGCCACAGATTGGCAAGACCCGGCAGGGCAATACGGATAAGCTGCGGCAGCACCACCAGTCGCATCGTCTGCCCGCCTGACAGGCCAACCGAATAGCCGCCCTCATACTGTCCCTTCGGAATGGCGCGGAACGCGGAGAGGAAGACCTCGCTGGCATAGGACGAGAAGACGACGCCGAGCGCGATCATGCCGGAAACAAATGCGTTCACTTCGACCGCAGCGGTCGGGTCATATAGGCGCATCAATTGCTGGATGCCGATTTGCGCGCCGTAAAAGATCATGAACAGGGTCAGCAGCTCGGGCAATCCACGAAAGATCGTGGTGTAGATATTGCCGGCCAGCCGCAGTGACGGTTCGTCAGATTGCTTGGCCAGTGCAACCAGGAAGCCGATCATCAGACCGACAGGCAGGGTCGCGGCTGCAAGCGAAACGGTGATGAAAACACCATAGGCGATGTCGTCGAGCCAGCCTTCGGGTCCCCAACTGAGCAGCGTCCAAACGCTTTGCATCCGCCTGCCTGTTCTCCTCTATGGCTTTTTTTGAGAGCGGCGCGTCACCCCTCCCGCGCCGCTCCTTGCAAACGGCGGGGATGTCCCGCCGTTCGCTGTCAATCCGGAAGGATTAGGACTCGCCGCCGTAGACGTCGTACTTGAAGTACTTGTCGTTGATTTCCTTGTACTTTCCGTTGGCGCGGATGGCGTCGATCGCCTTATTGAACTGATTGACCAACTCGGTCTCGCCCTTGCGTACGGCGATACCGGCGCCCGGACCATGGATCTCGATGTCGGGCGTGATCGCACCGATCAGCTTGCAGCAGGCGCCGTCCGGCGTGGCAAGCCAGCCTTCGAGAACAGTGATATCGTCGTTGACCGCATCAACGCGGCCATTGGCGAGATCGAGCTGATATTCCTGCGCGGTCGGGTACGGCTTGATTGTACTGTCGGTATAAGCCTTGGTTGAATAGTTGAAGTGGGTGGTGGACGCCTGCACGCCGATCGTCTTGCCGGCGAGATCTTCCTTGGTCACGCCCTTGATGTCGCTGTCCTTGGGCGCGGCGATCGCCGGCGGCGTGTTGTAGTATTTGTTGGTGAAGTCGACCTTCTCGGCACGCTCCGGCGTGATCGACATCGAGGCGACGATGGCGTCGAACTTGCCGGCCTGAAGCGCCGGGATGATGCCGTCCCAATCCTGCGCGACGAAAGTGCACTTCACCTTCATCTCGTCGCAAAGCGCCTTGGCGATATCGATGTCGAAGCCCACGAGCTGGCCATCGGCAGTCAGGTTGTTGAACGGCGGATAGGCTCCCTCCGTGCCGATCCTCAAAGTTTTCTCCTGAGCTTGGGCAACGCCCAATGTCAGCAGCGCGGCCGAAGCGGCGAGCGCTATACGCAGTGCAGTACGCATGATGGTCCTCTCTGTATGTTCCCGGCCGTCGTTCCAAACGGCTCTGTGGGCGGTTCTTTTGACCGCCCGCTGGCGCGATACTCCCATTCTTTCCCAAGAAAAAGCAACTGTAAAACCGTTGCTTGCGGGGTTTCGCATTCCCAGACAATGCTGACGTTGGGGCAGGCATACCAACGAGGAAATAGGGGGCGGCCGAATGTCCGTCGGCAGTGGCTCAGCGCGTCAAACCTGTCGTGCGCTCGATGAAGTCGGCTATCGATTTCGTGTCGTCGAGATCGAAGACAGGCAGGCTTTGGCCCGCTATGGCGAAGTCGGCGGCGATGGCGACGATATGCGGATCAGTTGCCGAAAGCGGTGCCCGGTCCTTAGCCTCCAGCCGCCGCGTCTCGATCTTGTTGTGCACTTCGCGCTTGTAGCCTTCGACCAGCACGATGTCGGAGGTGCCGAGCCGCGACAGGATCGCGTCCAGCGTCGGCTCGTCCTCGTCGCGCAATTCGTGCATCAGCGCCCAGCGCCTGTCCGACACGATGGCGACTTCCGTGGCTCCGGCCTGTCGGTGGCGAAAGCTGTCCGCTCCCGGCTTGTCGATGTCGAAATCATGATGGGCGTGTTTCACCGTCGACACCTTCCAGCCACGCCGAACGAGTTCGGCGACCAGCTTTTCGGTCAGTGTCGTCTTGCCGGAATTCTTCCAGCCGGTGACACCGAAGACGCGTCTCATCATGGCTCCATCCTCTGCAACAGACGTTCGGCCCGAACAAGGTCATCTGACGTATTGATGTTGAAGAAAGGGTCGTGCAGATGGCCTCCCGAAGTCAGCATCGGGAATTCCACATCGACAAATTCATGCCGGTCGATGAAAGCGGAAACCCGCCTGATGTCCTCGTCGACCAGAAAACGCCGCAGAGCCTCACGGAGCTCCAACGGCCAGAGCGCGAATGTCGGATGCCGTTTGCCGCCGGAACAGGCGACGGCGATAGTGCCGGGACGTTCGTCGACCGCCGCGGCCAGCCGTTCAACCAGATTTTCGGGCAGGAACGGTGTATCGCCCGCGGCCGTGACAAGGGCCTCGCAAGTCGTGTTCGCGGCAGCCCACTCGAGGCCGGTCAGGATCCCGGCGAGCGGTCCGGCAAAACCTTTTACCGTATCGGCAACCACCGGAAGCCCAACCCCGGCAAACCGTGCCGGGTCGCCATTGGCGCTGAGCACCAGCGGACCGACCTGCGGAGCAAAGCGCGCAACGATATGGTCCAGCAGGCTGCCGCGGCCAAGCGCAAGCAGGCCCTTGTCGCCGCCGCCCATTCGCCGCGACTGGCCACCGGCCAGAATGACGCCGGCAATCTCTTTAGTCATCGTCTATCGTCCATGCGGTCACTCGCCGCGAACGGCAAGCCTATATGCCGTCCGGCGCCATATCAGGTCCAGCGCTTTCGGCGGCTGTCTTTCGCCGGCCGACGATCCGTTCGCGGTAAAGTGCGTAGAGGCCGGAGCCGACGATAACGATGGCGCCGAGGATCATCGGCAGGTCGGGGACGTCGCCGAAGATGAACAGGCCAAGCAGGATCGACCAGAGCAGGGCTGTGTAGCGGAACGGCGCGATGAACGAGATGTCGCCCACCCGCATCGCCATGATGATGAACTGGTAACCGATGACCACGAGCACTGCCGCCAATGCCAGGAACGCCGTGCTTTCACCCGTCATCGGTGCCCACCCGCCCATTGGTAAAAGCAGCGTCGCCCCGAGCATTGTCATGGCGAGTGCCGTGGTGGTCGATACCAGCAATGTCGGAATGGCTTGCGGTATCCGCTTGGTGGCCAGGTCACGCACCGCACAACAGCCGACGCAGGCCAGCGCCAGCAGCGAATAGATGCTGAACCCCTCGAAGCCGGGCCGCACGATGATCAGCACGCCGGCAAAGCCGATGGCGATTGCCAGCCAGCGCCGCCAGCCGACGCCTTCATTGAACACAAGTGCTGCGCCCATCGTCACTGCCAGCGGCAGCGCCTGCAGCACGGCCGAGACATTGGCAATCGGCAGATGGGCAAGGGCAACGAGGAACGACACGGTAGCACCGGCTTCGCCGGCGACGCGCACCGCAACCATCGGTTGCAGCATCGAGCCGGGCAGGGCAAGCGCACCGCGTTGCCAGGCAAGCAGGCCCACGAACAGCGAGGCGAAGGCGCCGCGGATCAGCATGACCTGCGCCATGTTCATGGATTCCGACGAGACTTTGGTGATCGCATCGTTGAGGGTGAAACCAATCATGGCCACCACCATGAACAGCGCGCCGCGAAGATTTGGGGAAAGAAGCAAAGGCGTTACCGGTTGTGGCTTTGCATCAAGCCTGTAGCAGCCGGTCATAAGATAGCAACGTCAAAGGGTTGGGCCACAGCCTTTCGGCCGCCCCTTACATCCTTCTCGCAAGAGCGGCAGGATGTGTTTCGGCGTTGTGACCGAGAAGATCAGCCGCCGGTGACGCTCATGTGCCGCGACACCGAGGGACGGTTGGTACGGCGGTCGATGATGAAATCATGGCCCTTGGGCTTGCGGCCAATGGCTTCATCGATGGCGTCGGCGACCAGTTCATTGCCTTCGGATGCACGCAACGGCGTGCGCAGATCGGCGGCATCCTCCTGGCCGAGGCACATATAGAGCGTGCCGGTGCAGGTCAGCCGGACGCGGTTGCAGCTTTCGCAGAAATTATGCGTCATCGGCGTGATGAAGCCGAGCCTGCCACCAGTCTCGGCGACGTGGACGTAGCGGGCCGGACCACCGGTCTTGTAGGGGATATCGGTCAGCGTAAACTGCCGCTCAAGTGCTGCGCGCAGCAGCGACAGCGGCAGATACTGGTCGGTACGGTCGGCGTCGATCTCGCCCATCGGCATGGTTTCGATGACCGTCAACTCCATGCCGCGGCCGTGCGCCCAGCGCAGCATCTCGGGCAGCTCGGCGTCGTTGAAATCCTTCAGCGCCACCGCATTGAGCTTCACCTTCAGCCCCGCTGCCTGCGCAGCGTCGATGCCGTCCATGACCTTGTCGAGATTGCCCCAGCGGGTGATCCGGCGGAATTTTTCCGGGTCCAGCGTGTCCAGTGAAACGTTGATGCGCTTGACCCCGCAATCGGCGAGCTCAGCGGCAAAGCGCGAAAGCTGCGAGCCGTTGGTGGTCAGCGTCAGTTCTTCCAGAGCGCCGCTCTCGAGATGACGCGAAATCTGACGCACCAGATGCATGATGTTCTTGCGCACCAGCGGCTCGCCGCCGGTAAGACGCAGTTTCCTGACGCCCTTTTCGATGAAAACCGTGCATAGCCGGTCGAGCTCTTCCAGCGACAGCAGATCCTTCTTGGGAAGGAACGCCATGTCCTCGGCCATGCAATAGGTACAGCGGAAGTCGCAGCGGTCGGTGACCGACACGCGCAGATAGCTGATCGTGCGACCAAAAGGATCGATCATGTCCATGCTGGTGCGTTTCCCGTGGCTGCGAACGGCTTCGTTATATATGGCTATGTGATACGATCCAACCTGCCATTCAAGATAAGAAGTTTCGATCCTAGGCAACATCGCGCCGCCGACAGATCGTGTCGGAAGTTTCGAAGCGGCCTTTTCCCGCTGCGCGAAGCGGCGTAGGGAAAGGATAGATGATGCGGAACTTATCACCATGACGGCGCCGAAGGAACTCAGGGTCTCGAAGGACCGCAGGCTGCTTACCGTGACATTCCCGGACCATCAGCCATTCGAACTGCCGGCGGAGCTGCTGCGGGTGGCCTCGCCATCGGCCGAAGTGCAGGGCCATTCGCCCGAACAGCGCGTGACCGTTCCCGGCAAGCGCAACGTTGCGATCCTGAATGTCGAACCGGTCGGCAACTATGCCGTCCGCATCACCTTCGACGATTTTCATGATACCGGCATCTTCACCTGGAATTACCTGCATACGCTGGGTCATGAGAAGGACGCACGCTGGGCCGCCTATCTCGCCGAGCTGGAAGAGAAGGGGCTAAGCCGCGATCGTTGAATGGTTTCCGCGGGACGCTCGGTCAACGCAGGATCGCCAGTATTTCGCTGGTGTCGTAATAAACGGCGTGCCTTCGATCAGCCGGTCATCCTTGAAGCGCAAGACTTCGGCAAATGGCTGTTTCATGGTTGCACCATTGGCCCGCGACGTCAGCGAAAGTGTGCAGCTCATGAATACCATGTCATCGTTTTGGGCGGCCTGAAGGTTCTCTACGGTCACGTCGCTCCAGATTTCCCGCATCTTGCGGAAAAGGGCGCCAACGCCGTCGAGGCCATTCCAGTCACCGGCATAGGGCAGGGACTGCGGCTCATGCACGACAACTTCCGCGTGAAATGCGCTGGCAAGCATATCGAGGCTCTCCGACCCTGATTGCAGGAAGCGCATTTCAGCCTCGAACATATTTTCAAGAAGTTCCATGGCGACGCGTCGTCCTTGAGGTTTATCCATTTTTGGTTCTCCGTGTTCGGCAGCACGATCAGTATCGTGCTATCAACGCGGCTTGCCCTTAATATTGCTGGTTCGACACCCGTTTCCAGACGGCCGAACTGACGTGCAGCAGGTGTCGTCAAAACGTCACGGATTTGGAGTAGCGCCGGCAAAGGTTCGGAGACGAAAACATGTCCGTCATTACCACGGTCGAACAGCTCGAAGCGCTCTATGGTCAGCCCGGCGAGACTTCGCTGGTCAAGGAACTCGACCATGTGATCCCCGAGTACGCCGCCTTCATCGAGGCCTCGCCTTTTGCCGCGCTCGCGACCAGCGGGCCGGAAGGGCTGGATTGCTCGCCGCGCGGCGATCTCGCCGGCTTCGTCCGCATCCACGATCCGAAAACCCTGATGATGCCGGACCGGCGCGGCAACAACCGTGCTGATTCGCTAAGAAACATCATTCGCGATCCGCGCGTCGGCCTGTTGTTCCTGGTCCCAGGCTGCGGCACGACGCTGCGCGTCAGCGGCCGCGCCCACATCACCACTGATGCCGCGCTGTGTGCCTCGTTCAGCGTCGACGGCCGACCGGCGCGTTCGGTCACGGTCATCGATGTCGATTCGGTCTATTTCCAGTGCGCCCGCGCCATTGTCCGGTCGGAATTGTGGAACCCGGCGAGGCATGTCGACCCGAAGTCGCTGCCGACACCCGGAAAAATCCTGGAAATCACCAGCCGGAATGCCATCGACGGCGAGGCTTACGACAGGGAATGGCCGGAGCGCGCGAAAAAGTCGATGTGGTGAGCGGGTCACGCTTCCTTGAGCACGTCGGCAATCTTGCGCATCTGCTCGCCGATCATGTCGCATTGCTCCGGCGTCGACTGGCTCATCGCTTTCTCGATCAGCGCCATATGGACCTTCAGCGCCTGCATCAGCAGTTCCGTGCCGGCTTCGGTCAAGGTCAGCCGCAGCACCCGCTTGTCTTTCCGATCGCCTTCGCGGCGCAGCAGGCCGCGTGTCTCGAGTTGCGGCAAAAGCATGGTGACGTTGGAGCGGCCCACCAGCAGCCGGCGGGCGAGATCGTGCTGCGACATGCCGGGATGGCGGTACAGGTTCATCAGCACGTCGAGTTGCGCCGGCTTCAGGTCCAGCGGCGCGAGCTTCACCGCCAGCGTGCGCTCCAGCACATGGCAGGCGCGCGCCACCGCGACCCAGTTGCGAAAACGCGGGTTGTCCCAGGGTAGCTCTTGTTTAATGTTCATGTTTGAACTATTATGTTCATGCTTGAACGAATGGATGGATCGCCACTATGGCATCATTTGGATTGAAGGTCATCCGGGGCGTGTTTGCTGCCGCCGAACACGTGGCTCCCCGCCTTACAGGGCGCTTGGCGTTCGAACTGTTCTGCCGCACGCCGAACGCCAAGGTTCTCAGCGGCGGCGAGCGACGCGCCGTCGACCGCGCCGCCGGCTTCATGGCCGAGGCGCGCCATCATCGGCTGAAGACCAAAAACGGCTGCGTCATGGTGCATGAATTCAGGCCAGAGCCGGGCAGGCGGGCCGCCGGCACGGTGCTCGTCATCCATGGCTGGCGTTCGCGCACCGAATATATGCGCGCGCTGATCGAAGCCTATCGTGACGCCGGTTACAAGGTTGTCTCGCTCGACCTGCCGGGCCACGGCCAATCGCAGGGCCGCCGGCTGACACTGGTCAGCGCTGTCGAAGCCGCACGGCTGACCGGCGAATGGTTCGGTCCGTTCGTGGCGGTCGTCGGCCATTCCTTCGGCGGTGCCGTCGCCGCCAATGCCGTTGTCGGTTCGGTCAAGAACATTCCGCCGCTGGCGGCCGAGCGGCTGGTGCTGATCGCGGCGCCGAGCTCCCTGCCGGCGATTTTCAATGATTTCAGCCGCATGCTCAGTGTCGGCCCACGCTCGCAGGCCGCTATGGCCGACCGGGTCGAACGCATCGCCGGCCGACCGCTGCACGAATTCACCGGCGACCGCCAACTTGCCAGCACGCCGGTGCCAACGCTGGTCATCCATGCGCCAGACGACCGCGAAGTGTCCGCCGACCATGCAAGGCTCTATGCCGGCGCCGGCGACCATATCAGGCTTTACTGGGCCGATGGGCTCGGCCATCGCCGCATTCTCGCCGATAGGGGCGTGGTCGAGCGCGCGATCGGTTTCGTTGCCGAACACCGGGAACCGTCGCTGCTGCATTGACCTGAACATCTTGCTTTTCCGGCCCAACCCGGAGTCCAGCCGCCATAGCGGTCGCGGTTGTCATGCCGCGTCCGTGCCGGCCATCACCTTCCACGCCGCCATGGCCCCAGACACCGTCGCCAGAAGGGCGGCGCGCGATGCGCCGTCGCGCGCCTGGATCGACATGCCGTGCTGCACAGTCGCATAAAAGGTCGCAGCCGTGTTCGGCGTCGTGACAGGCCGGCTCCTGGAGCGACTCGCTCCAGATTCGGCCCTGGATCATCACCAACCCGATCAGAGATCCGAATTGCTATGCCTGCATGGTTTCGTTGACTTCGGCTAAAAGCAGTCAACACGGTCATTCAATCAGTTGAATGACCGCTCCTGTCCGCAAAGCTGTCAGCCGTGATTGTCGGGTTTTTGACCTTATGCTGACCTTGATCGCCCCGACCGTCCAACTGGCAAAAACGGCTGCTGACCGAAGTTGTCCAGCATGCTGAAAAACCGCATCGAAACGATTGCGCAAACGTTTCGATGCGGTTATGGTCTCGCAAAATCCGCCAAATCAGAACAGAGCGGACGGGAAACGTAGATAGGGAGGAATGCTTGCGGGCACTCCGTTTGAGCAGCAATGCCGACAATGGCTGAAGTGGCGCGCCGCGCGGGTGTGTCGGTTTCGACCGTGTCGCATGTCGTCAACCGCACCCGTTTCGTATCGCCCGAGAAGGCGAAGCTCATCAATGATGCGATTTCGGCGATGGGCTATCTGCCCAATGAACTGGCGCGGTCGCTCAAGGTCTCGACGACTAACAGCGTCGGCCTGGCAATCTCGGCAATTTCCAATCCCTATTTCACCGACATCATCTGCGCGGTCGAGGCCGAATGCGCGCGTCTTGGCCTCATGGTTTTCCTGTCCGACACCCAGGACGACCCCGATCGCGAGCTTTCGGTGGTTCAAGCCTTCCATCAGCGGCGGGTCGACGGCGTCATCCTGGCGCCATCGGGCGCGCCGCAGCGGGCGATCGACTATCTGGCCGAGAAGAAGCTGCCTTGCGTCTTGATCGACCGCTTCGCCGACGAGCGCTTCGACCAGATCGGCGTCGAGAACCATTCGGCGATGCGGGCGCTTATCGATCACGTCGCCTCCTTCGGCCACAAGCGCATCGGCTTCGTCGCCGGCCAGCCGGGGCTGGCGACGACCCGCGAGCGCATTGAGGCATTCCGGTCGGCCATGGCCGCTAACGGACTTGACTGCCTGCCGCGCTATTTGTCTGCCGGGAACGTCGACACTGCGGCCGCGACGGCATCGACCCACGCCATACTCTCGTTGCCTTCGCCGCCCACGGCCTTGGTAACCGGCAACAACATGACGACGATCGGAGCAGTCCGCGCGATCCGCGAAATTGGCCTGGCGATACCGGGCGATCTCTCACTCGCCGGCTTCGACGACTTCGAATGGGCTGACTGTTTCGAGCCTCGGCTGACGCTGGTGGCCCAGCCTTGCGCCGAGATCGGCCGGCAGGCGGCCGCCTTGCTCAGCGCTCGTATTGCATCTACCGCCGCCGAGCCACGCGCCGTGCGGCTCCACGCCACGCTCCATGCCCGCGCATCTTGCGGGAGCCCAAGATGAGCGCGCCGCTTCTGTCGGTCACCGGCGCAGTCAAGCGTTTCGGCGGCGTCCAGGCGCTGCGTGGCGTCGACTTCGACCTCAAGGCAGGCGAAATCCACGCCCTTCTCGGTGAGAACGGCGCCGGCAAGTCGACATTGATGAACCTGTTGTCGGGCGTCTACGCGGCGGACGAAGGCACGATAGAGATCGACGGCAAGCCGGTGCGCTTCAGCAATCCGCGCGAAGCGCAGGCGGCCGGCATTGCGACCATCTTCCAGGAGCTCGATCTCGTCCCGACGCTCGATGTGGCGTCGAACCTCTTCCTCGGCCGCGAACTGATGCGCCCGGGCGGTTTCCTCGACGCGCCGGCGATGCGCCGCGAGGCCCGCAGGCGGCTGGAAGCGATCGAACTCGCCATCGACCCGGCACGACTGGTCGCCGATCTCTCGATCGGCCAGCGCCAGGTCGTGGCCATCGTCAAGGCGCTGTCCTACGCCTCGCGGATGCTGATCATGGATGAGCCGACAGCGGCCCTGACGGTGGGCGAGGTCGAAAGGCTGTTCGAGGTCATGCGCAAGCTCGCCACCAGCGGCGTCGGCATCGTCTATATCTCACATCGCCTGGAGGAAGTGACCGAGATCGCCGACCGGGTGACGGTGATGCGCGACGGGCGCGTCGCCGGCATCACCGAGCCGCACGCGCCGCAGGCCGAGCTGGTACGGCTGCTGGTCGGCCGGCCGCTGGACGAACTCTACCCCAAGCGCGCCAGGAGCGCCGGCAAGGCGCTGCTCAGCCTGCGCGACGCCAGCTTCCGGCTGGCGCGCGACAGTGCCGGCTGGCAGGCCCCGAAAGGGCTTTCGCTCGACGTGCATGAAGGCGAGATCGTCGGGCTGGCCGGCATCATGGGGGCCGGGCGGTCCGAGCTTCTCGGCGCGCTTTACGGCACCGGCCTCTCCGGCCACTGGGAGGGCGACGTCGCCATCGGCGGCCGTCCGGTGAAGCTCAATTCGATCAGGGCGGCGCGCGCGGCCGGCATCGCCTTCGTCACGGACGACCGTCGCGGCAGCGGCCTGATGCTGAGGATGGCGGTCGGCCTCAATCTGGTCATGTCGGTGATCCGCCGCATCTCGCCGGCCGGCCTGATGTCGCCGCGCCGGCAGGCCGACGCGGTGAGACAATCCTTCGGCCAGTTCGACATCAGGCCGAAGAATCCCGACATCGCCGTCGGCGCGCTTTCGGGTGGCAACCAGCAGAAGGTGGTGCTGGCCAAGGAAATCCTTAGCAATCCGCGTCTGCTGTTGCTCGACGAACCGACGCGCGGTGTCGATGTCGGCGCCAAGGGCGAGATCTATACGCGGCTGAGGCAACTGGCCGCCCAAGGCCTCGGCATTCTGGTCGCCTCCAGCGAAATGCCGGAGCTGATCGGCCTTTGCGACCGGATCGTGGTGCTGCGCCAGGGGCGCAATGTGGCGGAATTCATCGGCAGCGTCGACGAGCACACGGTGCTGGCCGCGGCAAACGGCAGGGAGGCCTGATGTCTGAAGAATCGACTTCGGTTGCAGGCCGACCGGTAGCGGCGGCAGCACTCGTGCATCGGGATCCGCTCGCTTTGATCGTGCGCTTCCAGAGCCTGATCGGCCTGGTGCTGGTGGCGATCGGCGGCATCATCTTCTCGCCGAGGCGCCATGGCGAGATCCTGTTCCTTGCGCCCGACAACATCGCCAACATCGTTCGCGCCGTGTCCGAGACCGGCATCATCGCCATCGGCATGACCTTCGTCATCATAACCGCGGGCATCGATCTTTCGGTCGGCGCCGTGCTTGGCCTTTCCAGCGTCGTCACCGCGACGATGATGATCTCCGGCGGCTTCGGGCTTATTCCCACCATCCTTGCCGTGCTGATGATGGGCACCGCCTTCGGCATGATCCAGGGCACCATCTCCAGCCGCTTCCGGCTGGAGCCGTTCATCGTCACGCTGGCCGGCCTGCAGGCGGCGCGCGGCCTGGCGCTGGTTGTTTCGGGCAATCAGTACATCAACATCTCCTATGGCGATGGGCCAGGTCTGGCGCCGCCGGTCTTCGCGGTGCTGGGCGAGCGTCTGTTCAACAACACCGTGCCGGTGGCCACCATCGTGTTCATCGCCTTCGCCGCGATCGCCACCGTGGTGCTGAATACCACGCGCTTCGGTCGATACGTCTTTGCCGTCGGCGGCAACGAGCGTGCCGCGCGCATTTCCGGCGTGCCGGTCTCGATGGTCAAGATATCAGTCTATGCCATCACCGGCTTTGCCTCCGCACTTGCTGGCATCGTCCATGCCGGCCAGTTCAACTTCGGCAGCGCCAATGACGGCATGGGCTATGAGCTGACGGCAATCGCAGCCGTGGTCATCGGCGGCACCAGCCTGTTCGGCGGCGCAGGCTCGATGGTCGGCACCGTGGCCGGCACCATCATGCTCGGCGCGCTGGCCAACATCCTTCAGCTCAACAACATCACGCCAGCCATGCAGTTGCTCGCGACCGCCGCGATCATCGTGCTGGCGGCAGTGCTTCAATCCCTCGTTCGCCGCCGCGAGGGTTTGGGCAGGTAGCAGCCAGGCGGCAGGCAAGTGGAAGGCGTTAGAAACCAAGGTCTGGCCGCTGCGGTCCGACGAGGAGGAGAGTGAGCATGAGAACCATAGAACGAGGATCAAGGCGTGCCTGGCAGCTTGGACTACTCACCGGTACGTGCCTGTGCATGGCAGGCACCGCAGATGCCGCCGACCCGATGGTCAAGGCCTGCGCCAAGGACGGCCAGTTCATCATCGGCTTTTCGCAGGCGAACAATGCCGAGCCCTATCGCCAGCATGTCAATGACGAGCTGACCGCGGCGGTGAAGGCCGTGCCGCAGTTCACGTTGCAGATCGCCGACGGCGCCGGCAACGTCAACACGCAGACTTCGCAGGTCGACAACTTCATCACCCAGAAGGTGGATCTTCTGCTGATCTCGCCCTTCGAGGCGGCACCGCTGACGCCCGCGGTGAAGCGCGCCATGGATGCCGGCATCCCGGTGATCGAACTCGACCGCAAGACGGTCGGCGATCCCGGCAAGGACTACACGGCCTTTATCGGCGGCGACAATTACAAGATCGCCATGGAGGCCGGCAAATACACTGCCAAGACCCTGCTGCCGGATGGCGGCGAGGCGGCGGTTCTGGAAGGCCTGCCGAGCTCGACGCCCGCCGTCGAGCGGCTGAACGGCTTCAAGGACGGGGTGAAGGAGAATTCGAAGATCCAGGTAGTGGCCGAGCAGGCCGCCGACTGGCTGCCGGACAAGGCGCAGACCGCCTTCTCCGCCATGCTGCAGGCGCATCCCGACATCAAGGTGCTCTATGCCAGCAACGACATGATGGCGGCCGGCGCACTGCTCGCCGCTAAGGGCGCTGGTAAAGAAGTCAAGATCATCGGCACCGACGGCCTGCCGGGCCCGGCCGGGGGTATCGAGGCCGTGGCCAAGGGCGACTGGGCGGCGACCTTCACCTATCCGACCGGCGGCAAGGAGGCGATCGAAATGGCGAAGTCGATCCTGCTAGACTGCGCTTCGTCGGTGGAGCCGACGGTGACGGTCGACACGATTGCGATTACGGCCGAGAATGCCAAGCAGATGATGGGTAACTGACGGAAGATCGCGCCGAACACAAGGGTTGGCATGGCAAGGCCCCGCGCGGGCCTTGTTGTGGTTTGGGGGGAGGGCGGCAGGGTCGCGCCGTGCCGAAGAGCCGGCCGAAATATCGCCAAGGAAGTTAGCTGGTCTTAACGGAAGGGCGGGATGCGCCGAATGAATGGGTTGTCCATGACTGGCTGCTTTTGACCAACCCGGACGTTGAGCAGACTTACTACAAATGTCGAGAATTGGCGAAGAAAGCGATCCTTGGGCTTCGGGTCGCCTGAGGACCTCGGGAAATGAAACTCGGATCAGGCGCGTTCGAGAGCCTTGGTCGTCCGACTTGCCGACGGCAGTTCTCCAGGTCGATTCCTCTGCCTATCGCGACCCGGCCGAGCTCGCTGACGGCGCAGTGCTGGTAGTCGGGAGTGGCCAGTCGGGCGGCCAGATTGCGGAGGATCCGGTGCATGCTGGACGTCGGGTGTTTCTGGCGACGAGCCGCACTGGTCGCCTGGTACGCCTCGTCTGCGAAGCGCATATGGTCGCCGACCTCGTCGCCGAAGGTGAGGTTGCCGTTTACAACGCCCCTGAAACGGCCGAGCAGCACCACCCCTTGCGCGCTCAGCGCAGGCTGATCGTGTGGGTTGCCCCGAGCAGCGGGCGCGGCGGCAGTGCCGTTTTCCAGGATGAGCTCCCGGCGCGGGACGTCGGCAAAGCCGGATACAGTGAGCCAGTTGAACGAGTCGCCGCCGCGATAGCGGCGTCTCGTGATCAGTCGTGACTCGGTAGGCTCCGTCCTCTCGATTCAGCTGCTCAACCGCCACTCCGGTGCGCACCGGCAATCGGTGCCGGTCAACATAGCCTTCCAGATAGGCGACGAATTCATGGTGGGTTATCGCCCCCCCGGATCGGCGCCGTCGTAGGAATCGCCGGGCAGCGTGGTGCGTATGTTCGTCGAGTTCAGCCGGAAGGAGTCCCAGCGCTGCGTTCGCCATCTCTCTCCGATACGGCCTCGCTCCAGAACATCGTGCGCGCAGCCGCGTTGTTGCAGGTAGTAGCTGACGCCAACGCCTGACCCATGCACTATTTTCGGGAACCGGAGCGGGCCCAATTCGCTTTAGTTGTCACGGCGTTGTGAAACTGTTCTGCAACAGGATAGCCGAAATTTATGGAAGCTTAACGAAATCGGTATGAATCGGTGTGGTCGCGTCTTACATCCCGCCGTGCGGTGGGCGAGACCGTCAAGCGATGCGGAACGGGAACCGGTTGCAGCCGGAGCGGGTGATCCATGAAATTCCTCGGAAACAATGCAGCCGTGATGCCGCTTGCGGTTGTCACGTTAATGCTGGCCTTCGGCATGCCGCAGGCGGACGCGCAAGGGCTTTTCGAGAGGCTTTTCGGCGGTGGTATCAGGCGCGCGCCCCACGGTGATTTCCCTCCGCCGCCGAGGCACAGACCGAGGCCGAGAGAATTCGCTGGTGGTGGCAGCAGGATCAACAGCCCGTCCTACTATACCTATAAGGCCGACCGGCTGGTGCGTGTCGATTTTGCGACATTGATGGCAGCACCACAGCCGGTGGCACCACAGGACGCTGCCTTTGTACCGTCGCTCACCAGCGACGCCTTTCGCGAAGCGATTGCCGGGCTCGGCGACTACGAGCTCTATGCGGAACCTGACATTGCCAAGGCGTTGATCGCTTATTACTCGGCCAATCCGGATTTCATCTGGGTGACCGGGACCGGCCCAAACGGTCGCGCGCAGGATGCGGTGCGGGTGCTTGGCGAGGCGACGAGCTATGGCCTGACGCCGGCCGACTATTCGGTTGAAGTGCCCGCCGCCGGCGCATCGACCGGCGGGGCCGATGCGCGGCTGCAGGAACTCGTCCGCTTCGAGATGGCGCTGTCGGCGCGCGTCTTGCGCTATGTCCACGACGCGCAAAGCGGCCGCGTCGATCCCAATCGCATCACCGGCTACTATGATTTCCCGGCCAAGCCGCTCGACATCGAAGGCGTGCTGAAAACGCTGGTGCGCACCCAGCAAGTGCGCACCTATCTCGAATCACGGCATCCGCAGAATGCGGAATACCAGGCGCTGCGCGTCGAACTGGAATCACTTCAGGCCAGCGCCGAAGACGAGATCGTCGTTGACCCCAAGCTGTTGCTGAAACCTGGGCAGACCAGCCCCGAACTGCCGAAGCTTCTGGCGAAGATCGCGCGCAATCTAGACGACGAGATGGGCGGCGCCTATGGCGAGATATTGGCCACGCTCGCCACCAGCGAGGTCTATGATCCGGAACTGGTGCCGGTTATCAAGGCAGTGCAGAAGAAGGCTGGCATGAAGGGCGACAGCGTCATCGGTCCGCGCACCGTCGCGGCGCTGGTCGGGACGTCCAAGGCCGACAAGATTCAAAAGGTGCAGGTCGCGCTGGAAGAGTTGCGCTGGCTGCCATCCGATCTCGGCAGTCCGCGCGTCTTCATCAACCAGCCGGCCTTTACGGCGAGCTACATCGAAAATGGCGAGGAGAAGCTGAAGACCCGCGCCGTCATCGGCAAGACCACCAACCAGACTTCCTTCTTTTACGATCAGGTCGAGCAGGTCGACTTCCATCCCTATTGGGGCGTGCCGCAATCGATCCTCGTCAACGAGATGCTGCCCCGGCTGCGCAGGGATCCCGGCTATCTCGACCGCGCCGGCTACGAAGTGGTCAACGCGCGCGGCAAGCGCATTCCCTCCTCCTCGGTCAACTGGGGTGCCTATGGCGCGAAAGTACCTTATGGCGTGCGCCAGCTGCCGAGCGAGGCCAATGCGCTGGGCGAACTGAAGATCCTGTTCCCCAACAAGCACGCAATCTACATGCACGATACGCCGCAAAAGTCGTTTTTCCAGCGTGACATGCGCGCGCTCAGCCATGGCTGCGTTCGTCTGCAGGATCCGCGCGGTATGGCGGCGGCCGTGCTCGGCACCTCGGTCGACTACATTGCGGAGAAGCTGAAGCACGGACATTCGACCGAAAAGGTGGCGCGCACGATCCCGATCTATGTCGCCTATTTCACCGCCTGGCCTGATATGTCCGGCAAAGTCGAATATTTCAGCGACATCTATGACCGCGACACGCGGCTGCAGCAGGCACTCGACAGCACGGAAGCGGTGCGCTCGCCGGCAAGCTGAGGATTCTAAAGCGCGTCGCGTTTGACCGGCCTCATGCGACGCGCTTTATGCATGTCGTTATCGCAAAACCGCTGCACACCCTCGGGTCAGGCCCAGGGTCAGGCTCGAGGGCATGCTTTTGCGCGACATACATTAGCGTAGGGAGAGCGGGCGCCGGAAGCCGGCCTCGCGCCCGGCAATCAGCCAGTAAGCCAGTCCGGCAACCAGGCCGGCGGCGGCGATGATGCCGATATCGGCCCAGCGCTCGGGGCTCAGGTCCTCCGGCGCGCTCGGCCAGATCAGGACGAAGCCGGCAGCCGCTGCTGCGGCGCCGAAGACCATATGCAGCCAAAAACTGCGCAGCGAAAACAATTCGGCGATCAGCGCGAAGATCAGCGTCTGCAGACCGGTCAGCATGATCGTCAGGAAATAGATCAACATGCCGAGCGGCGGCACGACCAGCGCCGCGATGGGGGAGACCCCCATGAGATCGAAATACGCCGGTGCATCAGGCAGCGAACTCAATGCACCATAGATCGTTACTACTGCAAACAGTCCGACCAGCACCGCAACGAAATAGCCGGCGAGCATCATCAGAACGCGTTTCGCTACATGCTTTGCCGTCGCCATGCCCACCCCCGTGCGGCTCAATGATCACGCCGCAGTCAGCCATCAAAGGCGCATCGGCGCAAGGGGATGCCGTAAAGCGTGCAGGCCACCGCTCTTGGTGAAGCCACGCCGCCGCCCGCTTCCGAGGGATCGTCGCCAGGCTGCGCTGTAACCTGGTTGCCGGAATTGTTCCCGGTCCTTTAAGAGAAAGCCGGCCGCACGTATCGCCTGGAGGAAGGGTGGCCGCGATCTATTTCGGCTCGGCTGTCACCGGATCGTAGGTGATTTCGACCTTCGCCTTGTCGGTCGTGTAATAGGTGACGGTGTAGGCGCCGCTGTCCCAGCCGACCTCGTCGACGTAGCGAAAGTCGTCGCGCTGCTCGACCTTGGCGATTATTTCCGACAGTTTCCTGGCATTCTGCGGCGGCAGCTGGGTTCCGTCTGCGGCAAGGGCCGGTCCGCCGAGAAGGAGGACTACGACACCTGTCGCCAAAACACGTCTGGACATGGCTTTCCCTCACTCTTCAAGGAGTAGAAACTCGCGGCCATGCAGGTTTGTTCCGGGGTTCTGGAATGGACACTCGCGAATCGCGCCGCCGCATCGCGTTGTCGTTGCTCACGTCTGCAACTCACGCCTCGTCGGGGAAGAGATGGGCTAAGGCCGTGTCGAACGTGAGCTCCAGGGCGTCACCCGGTTCAAAGATCTTGTCTTCATCGAAGGCGGCAATGAGCTCGTGATCGTCGCGAAGTGTCAGGTCCACGACCGTCTCGCTGCCCAACCGCTCGGTATGTGCCACGACGCCATGCAGCATGCCTTCTCCAGGCTGAGCCGCCCGGAGGTACTGCGGACGGATACCCAGGATGGCCTTGCCGTCTTTCCGGAAGGAGCGCCTTCTGGTCGCTACCCTGATCGGCTCCAGGGATTGATTGCCAACCGTTGCCGCTTCGCCATCGAGGTCGAGGACGTCGACCTTCAGGAAATTCATCGACGGGGCTCCTAGAAAGCCGGCTACGAACCTGTTGGCCGGCTCGTGATAGAGTTCCATCGGCGCTCCGATCTGCATGACTTGACCGTCCTTGAGGACGACGATCCTGTCAGCCAGCGTCATCGCCTCGACCTGGTCATGGGTGACATAGATCATCGTTGTGCCCAGTTGCCTGCGCAGCCGGCCGATTTCCATACGCATGTCCATGCGCAGCGCGGCATCGAGGTTGGAGAGCGGCTCGTCAAACAGGAATACGGACGGTTTCCGGGTGATTGCGCGCCCGATAGCGACTCGCTGGCGCTGGCCGCCCGAAAGTTGACTTGGGCGGCGGTCGAGCAGATGTTCCATTTGCAGGATGCGTGCGGCCTCGGCCACCTTCTGCTCCTTTTCCTGCTTGGAAGCGCCCGCGATCGTAAGGCCGAACGCGATATTCTCGCGCACCGTCATGTGCGGAAAGATGGCATAGTTCTGGAACACCATCGCAACACCGCGTTCCTTGGGTGGGAGTTCGTTGACCACCCGGTCTCCGATCTCGAGGATGCCTTCGGTTATGTCCTCGAGTCCGGCGATCACCCGCAGCAAGGTGGACTTCCCGCAACCTGACGGTCCGACAAAGACGACGAACTCGCCATCGTTGATGTGGATATCGACGCCTTTGATGACGTCGACGCGACCATAGGATTTCTTGACGGCCTTGAGCGAGACCTCAGCCATAAGCAATGGCTCCCTGGTTCATGTGCGGCAATCCGGGATCACCGATCGATTGGTCGGCCTTGAGGAAATAGCCGTGCCCGCGCTTGCCGTCATGGGCGTACCAGTCGTCCCAGATCCACTGGCGTTTGAGCGCGAGAACCATGCATTCAGCCCTTCACACCGGTCGAGGCGATCGATGCGATGAAGGCGCGCTGCAGGAAGAGATAGAAGATCAGCACCGGGACGGTGATAAGGGTGAGATAGGCCATGACTTCGCCCCAGGCGACGTTGAGTTGAAAGAAGTAGCCGAGACCGACCATGACCGGGCGGTAGTTTTCCTGCTGCACGACGATGAGCGGCCAGAGATATTGGTTGTACATCACGAGGAACTTCAGGATGGCGGCAGTCGCCAGAACCGGCCCTGAAAGCGGCATGACAACGCGACAGTAGACCTGCCACCAGCTCGCGCCCTCCACCCGGCTTGCCTCGATCAGCTCGCCCGGCAGTCCTTTGAAATACTGCACGAACAGGAAGATCGTCAGCCCATCGGCGATCCAGGGGATGATCTGTACCCTGTAGGTGTTGAGCCAGCCCCAGTGCAGCCCATCAAGCCCGATCCAGGGCAGTTTCGAGACCAGGAGCAGGAGCGGGATAGCGATGGTCTCGAAAGGGATGATCAGCGTGGCGATGACGATCGAGAGCACCACGTCGCGCCCCTTCCACCGCAGGAAAGCGAAGGAGAATGCGGCCAGCGAACAGATCAACAATGAGAGAAGGACGGTCGCCCCGGTGACCAGAACCGAGTTTAGGACGAACAGGCCGACAGGCGCCCGCCGGAACGCTCCGAAATAGTTGTTGAGGCTGATGTCCCCGACGGGCAGGAAAGCACGCAGGCTGGAGGTGTCCGCGAGGAGCTGACTGTCGGGCTTGAAGCTCGAGTTGATCATGAACACGAGCGGAAAGATGAAGATCAAGGCAATCAGGCACAGCACCAGATAGCGGACGAACAGCCTCAGGCCGTAATTGTCAGGATTGAAGGCCATATTAACGCTCCCGTGTCAGCCAGCGCTGAGTGAGTGAGATCGCCAGCACGATCGCGAACAGGATGACCGAGATGGTCGAGCCGCCGGAGATGTCCTGCTTGCCGTAGCCGCGCTCGACCGCCTGGAAGACGAGGGTCTGGGTGCTGTCGAGCGGACCGCCATTGGTCATCACGTCGACCTGGGCGAAAAGCGCGAAGCCCTGCATGGTGATCACGACAAGGACAAGCACGGCGGTGTTGCGCAGGCCCGGCCAGGTGACATAGCGGAAGGTCTGCCATATCGAAGCCCCCTCGATGGCGGCGGCCTCGTAGAGCGTCGGGCTGATCGTCTGCAACCCGGCCAGCCAGATGACCATATGGAAGCCGACGGCCTGCCAGATCGACATGGCCATGACTGCGGGCAGCGCGGTCGAGGGATTGCCGAGCCAGTCGACGGGCGGGAAGAGGCCGAAGGTGAGGGCCTGGAGGATGCTGTTCAACAGCCCGTTCTGGCCGTCATAGATGAACCGCCAAAGGAGCGAGACCACGACGATGGAGACCACCACCGGCATGAAGTAGATGGTCCGGAACAGGTTGATGCCCCTGACCTTGTGGTTGATCAGCAAAGCAAGCATCAGCGCGAGGCTGCCCTGCACCGGCGCCACGACCAGGACGAACAGGACGGTGTTTACCAGCGCCTTCATGAACACAACGTCGCTGGCGATGACGATCATGACGTTCTCGCCGGACTGCCAGCGAAACCACTCGCGCATGCCGCGATACTGAGGATAGTCGTCGCTACGGGTGATCGCACGCAGGCGCGGATACTGGATTTCGCCGGCCTCGTTTCGGATCATTTCGCCAGCATCGTTGCGCTCTGGCTCAAGGGTCACCACCGCAAGGCCCAGGAGCTGCTGATAGTTTTCCACCCCGACGAACTGGGTGGGGTTCGGCGACAGCAGCCGCTGATTTGTCAATGACAGACCGATCGCGAAGAAAAACGGCAGGACGATGAATGTAAAGATGAGTGCGAAGCCCGGCAGGGCGAATGTCCAGCCCGCCCGGTTCGACAGGGTTAGTTTCGACGCCATTTGCCGTATCCGCCCAGCAAGCCAAAGAGGGTGGAGTCCGCGGCTGGCGAGGACCCCGGCGCGACAGATCTAGCGGTGGCCGTAGCCACCATTGCTTTCGATGTCGGCGTCGATCTCGTCGACCGCCGCGTCAAGCGTGTCGGCCACGTCGGCACCATTGGCGATATCGGCCAATGACTTGGTGAAGACCTTGGCCTGGACCACGTAGCCCGGGGTGACCGGGCGCACCAGAGCTTGTGCTTTGGAGAGGTCGAAGAACACCGCGAGCGGGCCGCCATCCTTGTAGTTCTTCGTCATCTGCGCCGCCGAGGGCGTCGGCGGGATCAGGCCGATGCCGTCGGAGAAGGCGGCCAGGTACTTGTCCTGCGCGGCGAACTTGATGAACTCGGCAGAGCCTTCCGGATGCTTGGACTTGGCCGAGAGGCCGAATTGCCAGGATCCCGCGCCGATCTTGTTGCCGGCGCCGAAATCGGGGGCTGGAAGGAAGACAACGTCATCCACGGCTTCCATCGTTGCCACCGCGCGCCAATTGCCGTTCCACTGGAAGGCGAACTTGCCGCCGATGAAACCGGTCTGCTGATCGGCCGGGTCCTCACTGGTGCCCGGCGCATAGCCTCCGGTGAATAATGATTGCCACCACTTGCCAAAGGCCTGCGCAGCCTCGCCGTTCAGCGCGCCTTCCGCGGTCTTGTAGGTCGAACGGTCGACAATGTCGCCGCCGAAGCTCTGCAGGAACGGCGAGAAGGCATAGGAGTACCACTCGGCCTGGTCGTTCATGCCGAGATCAAGGGCGAATTCATATTTGCCGGAGGCCTTGGCGGCATCGAGCGCGGCCATGAATTCCTCTCTCGACCAGGGCTTGTCGAGGGTCGGGGTGCGCAAGCCCAATTCATCCAGCGTCGATTGGCGTGCAAAAAGCGCCACCGCCGCCTCCCACAGACCGACCGAATAGAGCTTGCCATCCCACACGCCTTTGGTGCCGGGCAGGAAGTCGGCGAACTCGCTCTCGTCGATCGGCAGCGGCTGCAGATAGCCGGCCCAGGCCCAATTGGGCATGACGGGCCCGTCCACATCCAGGATATCGGGCAGGTTGCCCGCCAGGGCCGCCGCCGCAACGGAATCGTTGTAGCTCTTCTCGGGGAAGCTCTCGATGGTCACCGTCCAGTCGGACTGGCTGGTGTTGAAGTCGGAGATGATCTGGTTGAGGATTCGCGACTCCACCTCATTGCCGGCGCCGTGATACCACATGGTCAACTTGGTCTGCGCCAGCGCCGGCACACACAGACAGGTCGACGCGATCACCACACCGGCAAGGTGTTTTGTCAGGTTCATCGGTTATTCCTCCCTTTTGACTTTAAGGTCGCTGGCTGGATCCAGGGTCATCCCCGAGGCCGCCGTGACAGCGGGCTGGGAAGCCAGGGCTCAGTTTCGGGTCGGCCGCTACGGGCCCTTGATGGGGTCCAGCAATGTTCGCGGAAGCCGGACGCATTTGCAATTGCGCAGTTTCATCTGGTCGGAGCAGGAGGTCGACGGCGATTCCCCTCGTCAGTTCGCGGGCCACTGAGATAGCAGTTCACCTAGGACGATTTTATCGTCCGTCAACTTTCTCCCGGCCGCGTTCAATGTGCAGCTCGAGCGATTCCAAGGGTAGACAGCGCTTAGTGATGTGTACCCAGCTGCCTGGCGAATCGCATGAACCGGGTCATGGCAAACCTGGCCATGAGGCGGAAGTTCGAAGCGTAGGCGGCTGCGAAGCGGATGGTAGCTTTGTACCGGAAGCGGGTATTGGTGGGCGATGCAGGGATTGAACCTGCGACCCCACCCGTGTGAAGGGTGTGCTCTCCCGCTGAGCTAATCGCCCGCTCGTTGCCCGAAGGCCAAGCGCGCCGCGATATAAGGGAGGCCGGCCGGGGAAGTCAAGGCGATGTCCGGGCGTTCCGACGAAGACCGAATGCAACTCCGCCGGGAGCGACCCGGTCGCCGTCGTTCAGTGCCCCGCAGCGGCAATCAGGCGTTCGGCCAGACCAAGCGTCAGCGCATCGAAATGCGAGATCACCGCCGATGGTTCGAATTCGCGCACATGGCGGTCGGTGTAGCCGAAATCGACCGCCACCACGGGAATGCCCGCGGCTTTCGCCGTATCGATGTCGGTCTGCGAATCACCCACCATCAGCGCGCGGTGCGGATCGCCGCCGGCCAGCACGATGGTTTCGGTCAGATGGCGCGGGTCGGGCTTGCGGAACGAAAACGTGTCCTGACCGCAAATCGCCGCGAAATGCTTCGCCAGGCCGAGCGCCTCGATCAGCGCCACCGAGTTGGCTTCGTACTTGTTCGTGCAGACGGCCAGGAGATAGCCGGCTGCTTCGAATCGGGCGATCGTCTCGACGACGCCGGGGTAGGGGCGCGATTTGCCCGGGATGTTGTCGGTGTAGTGATCAAGGAACAGCTTTAGCAATCGGTCGTGTTCCTCCACTGCCAGCGATCTTTGCTGCGCGGCATGCGCGCGCTCGATCATCACCCGCCCGCCATGGCCGACGAAACGCTTGAAGCCGGCCTCGTCGACGGCTACCAGTTCGCTGGCGGCAAGGCTGTGGTTGAGGCTGTCGAGCAGGTCTGGCGCTGTATCGATCAGCGTCCCGTCGAGGTCGAACACGATGATCGGTCGGGTCATGGCCTGTCCTGTGACGATTGCGCTGCCGGCAGGCGATAGCCGCTTCAGCCCATCCAGGCAAGCAGTGCTTGGTCAATCCACAGGGCAAAGTCTTTGACCGGACGGGCAAAGATGCTAGGAGCGCCGATACAAATTTTGGGGCGCGACATGGATGCGAGACAATTGAAGGTCGAAGCCGCACGGGCAGCGCTCGCCCATGTGAGCGACGGCATGCGGCTCGGCATCGGCACCGGCTCGACGGCCGAAGAGTTCGTCCGGCTGCTCGCCGAAAAGGTCGCCACCGGCCTCACCATTATCGGCGTGCCGACCTCGGAGCGCACCGCCATCCTTTGCGGCGAGCTTGGCGTGCCGCTGTCGACGCTGGAAAAAACGCCCGAACTCGACCTTACCATCGATGGCGCCGACGAGATCGATCCGGCGCTGACATTGATCAAGGGCGGCGGCGGTGCGCTGCTACGCGAAAAGATCGTAGCGGCGGCTTCCGCTCGGATGATCGTCATTGCCGACCGTTCGAAGATGGTCGAGACGCTCGGCCGTTTTCCACTGCCCATCGAGGTCAACCCGTTCGGCCTGCGTGCCACGGAAATCGCGGTCGCCGCGGCGGCCGAAAGGCTCGGCCTTTCCGGTCCCGTCACATTGAGGATGACGGGGGGGCAGCCTTTTGTTACAGACGGCGGCCACTTTATCCTCGATGCATCTTTTGGCCGCATTCCGGATACAAGAGCGCTTTCGAATGCTCTCCATGCCATTCCGGGCGTGGTCGAGCATGGTCTTTTCATCGGGCTGGCATCAGCGGCCATCATAGCCGGCGACGGCATCCAAACCGTCCATGCCGCCCGAAAACCAGGGAGTTCTATCGATCATGACGTTGCATAACCGGGTTCGCCGTTTTTCTGCCATTCTGGCAGCTTCAGCCGTCTTTGCGTTTTCATCGCCGGCGTTCTCGCAGGACGTCACCGACGGGCATCTGAAGGCGGCCCGCGCCGCCGTCGCGGCGATCCACGCGACGGACCCGTTCGACAACATCCTGCCGCAAGCCGCCGCCGCGCTTCAGCAGCAGCTTATCCAAAAGAACCCGGACATGCAGGAGCTGATCGGCAGAACGGTTAGCGAAAAGGCTCTGGCGCTGGCCTCGCGCCGCGCCGATCTGGAGAAGGAAGCAGCCATGGCCTACGCCAAGGTATTTTCCGAAAAAGAGCTTACCGAAATCGCCGCTTTCTACAATTCCGATTCCGGCAAGAAGCTGCTCGACAGCGGCCCGGCCGTGACACGTGACCTACTCAAGGCGGCCGACATCTGGCAGAACGGCGTCGCTCGCGATCTCGCCCAGCAGGTCGGCGAAACGCTGGCCGCGGCAGCGAAGGCCGCCGCGCCGGCCGCACCGGCGAACGCCGCGGCTCCTGCGGCTGGTACGGAGCCGGAAGCACCGAAGAACTGAGCATATTTCCCGGCGGCGTTATCGCTGCTGGACCGGAAAGCCCGGCGTCCGTTGCGCGTCCGACAGCATGCGCAGCGTGGTGGTCCGGGCTTTTCTTTCGGTGGTTTGCAGCCTACCTGTCTCAAACATTTTGAAGGGCAAGGAGCCGCACCATGGCCGGTTACGACTACGATCTTTTCGTCATCGGCGGCGGCTCCGGCGGGGTGAGGGCGGCGCGCATGGCGGCGGCACTCGGCAAGCGCGTCGGCATTGCCGAGGAATACCGTTTTGGCGGCACCTGCGTCATTCGCGGCTGCGTGCCGAAGAAGCTCTATGTCTATGCCTCGCAATTTCCCGAACATTTTGCCGACGCCGCAGGTTATGGCTGGACCGTGCCGCAGGCGAGCTTCGATTGGCAGACATTGGTTGCCAACAAGGATCGCGAGATCAGCCGGCTGGAAGCCATCTACAGGAAGAATGTCCAAGGTGCCGGCGGCGAGACGTTTCAGTCGCGCGCCATGCTGGTCGATCCGCATGTGGTGCATCTTCTCGGCGACGACCGCACCGTCACCGCCGACCAGATTCTCATCGCCACCGGCGGCCGCCCAGCGCCGCACCCGGCTCTGCCCGGCCACGAGCACTGCATCTTTTCCAACGAGGCCTTCGACCTCAAGGAATTACCGAACGCGATCATGATCGAGGGCGGCGGCTATATTGCCGTCGAATTCGCCAACATCTTTCACGGCCTCGGCGTCGACACAACGCTGGTCTATCGCGGCAAGGAGATTCTCTCGCGCTTCGACATGGATCTCAGGCGCATGCTGCACGAGACGATGGAAAAGAAGGGGATAAAAATCCTCTGCCATGCCGTATCCGAATGGATCAGGAAGCGCCCGGACGGTCGCCTCGATGCTGTCGTCACCGGCGGCAAGATACTGACGGTCGATCAGGTCATGCTCGCCATCGGGCGTCTTCCCAACACCGAAAACATGGGTCTTGAGGGCGTCGGCATCGAGATGACCAAGACCGGCGCTATCAATGTCGACCAATATTCGCGCACCAACATCGACAACATCTGGGCGATCGGCGACGTCACCAACCGCATGCAATTGACGCCGGTGGCGATCCACGAGGCGATGTGCTTCATCGAGACCGCCTTCAAGGGCAACCCGACCGCGCCCGACCATGATACAATCGCCACCGCGGTCTTTTCGCAGCCCGAGATCGGCACGGTCGGCCTGTCGGAAGACGAGGCGATAAAACGTTTTTCCGATATTGAGATCTACCGCGCCACCTTCCGGCCGATGCGGCACACGCTGTCGGGCCGCGACGAAAAAATGCTGATGAAGCTGGTGGTCGACGGCGCCTCGAAAAAAGTGCTCGGCGCCCATATCCTTGGGCCGGATGCCGGCGAGATGGCGCAGCTTCTCGGCATTCCGCTGAAGGCGGGGCTGACCAAGGATGATTTCGATCGCACGATGGCCGTGCATCCGACCGCAGCGGAAGAACTCGTCACCATGTACAAGCCGACCTACCGGGTGAAGGACGGCGAGCGCGTCTGACGTTTTGCTTTCGCCCGGACGGAACAGCCGCCGACACTGGGCAGCGATGTTGTGTCGCCGCTATTTCTGCCTCATGCGGCGAGGGAAGCGCAGCCATCTTTCCTCGACCGGCCTTGGGTGCTCGAGGATGGTGGTGAGCTCGACCGGCAGGCTCGGCGCCAGCGGCTTTTTGGTCGCGACGCCGTCCGCGATGGCAACGATGCTGTGGTAGAATTCGGCGCCTGAAAGCGACCTTGGCGGCACGGCCTCGTGCATGATCGAGATCACCGTGACGTCTGGACAATTGTCCTTGATCGCTTGATGGAAGGCGATCTTCCCTTCGGGGTCGAGCGCGCCGGTCGCTTCGTCGAGGAACAGCAGCCCGGGCTGCTGCAGCACGATACGAGCGACAACCAGCTTCTGTTTCTGGCCGCCCGAAAGCACCTGATCCCAGTTCATGCCCTCGCGGCTTTCATCGGCCATGTGTTCGATAAAATCGCCAAGGCCCGCTCTGTGCAAAGCCGATGCAACCTGTGTGTCGGTGTAATCGCGCTCTGAGCCGGGCAGGCAGACCAGTTGCTTCAGCGAGACCTGCTGCAGCTTGACCTCCTGTGCGGCATAGAAACTTTCGACCCCTTCCGGGAAGACGATGGTACCGCGGCCATAGGGCCACAGACCGTTGATTGCCTTGATCAGCGATGTCTTGCCGCAACCCGATTCGCCCTTCAGGAACGTCCACTCACCGCGTCGGAAGCGCAAATTCGCAGCACTCAGGAACGGCGTGGCGTCCTCGCCCTGATGGGTCAGCTCGAGCTTCTGGATGGTCAAGCCGAAAACCGGGTTCTGGCGATCATAGCGGAAATCGGAGCAGCCGGTGAGACTGTAGAATTCCTGCGGGTGCTGGACATTTTCGATCGCGTTGGCGAGTTCGGTCACGCGTTGGCTGTTGGCCCGCAGAGCCGCAATGGAAGGCATGACGTGGATGAACCACGAACACTGACTGATCAGCGAGTTGACCATCTCGGAGCCGGTTATGTAGCCCTTGAGATCGAAACGGTTGTGGATGTAGGGCACGAGGCCCGGTCCGTAGGCGACAATCTTGGCGCCGATGAAATTGTAGACCAGCTCGAAAGAACGGTAGCTGGTGTTGACGATGTTCAGCCTTGCCCAGGTGCGGTCGATGTCGACATAAAGCCGGTCGTGCATCGTCTTTTGCACATTCTCGCCCTGTGAGGCGGCGACGTGGAAACTGCGACGCAGGAACGTCGTCAACTCGCCGCGATAACTGCCTTCGGACTGCTGCATCCGGATGTTGAGCCGCTCCAGCAGTCTGCCGAGCTTCACCGCGATCCAGGTGTTCAGCGGCACGTATATGGCGACCGCCAGGAAAGCCAGGACCGCGCTGCCATAGCTGCCGAGGAACTCCAGCCCTTTCACCTCCGCCGAGGTTTCAAGCAGTTTCCGGCCGACGAAATAAAGCGATGTGGCGACAGCCATGACCCCCATGGCGAGGCCGATGGCTCCGCCGGTCATGTCCTTGATCGATTCCTGGACGCGCTGGTCGATGTTGTCGGGAGCAGCAGTGCCGGAGGAACCATGCTGGGCATGGAAGTGCGTGTGATTGGTGTCGAGAAGCGCTTCGTTGAAACGGCTGTCCAGCCAACCGCGCCATTTGCGATGCAGCGTTGCGGAAACAAAGGTGCGGATGCCGGTAAAGCCCGCGTCCTTGAGCACGACCAGAAGGATGAGCATGCCGGCATTGGTGAGCAGCGATGCGAGCGGCGTGGTGTTCGCGGCATCGTGGTAAAAGGCGATCGAGTTGACCAGTTCCCCGGATGCTTCGGCGAACCAGACGCCGGCTTTGCTGGAGAGCGCGGTAAACAGCGCGATGACCAGCGTCAGCGTCCAGGCCTCCACCCAGCGGTCCGAGAACCAGTAGGCCCGCATCAGTCCCCAGAAGCTGCGCATCGAGGAAACCGGTGTCAGGAGCGGCGGCCTTGCGGCACCGCGGAGCCATTTTTCCGATATTGAATGTCGCTCTGGTCTACCGACCCGAATCACAATCCCGCCCAAACCTCTTTTAGTTTTGTTACAGACAGTAACACCAATTGATCATTTTCCATTATCTTTTCTCGGTCTGTGGAGGATTGAACCCCTAGCCGTTGCCATTAAGCAACAGCGGCAACGCCATGCGATGTCGTTCTCGAAGCAGATTATCTCTATAATTTCAATGAGTTGGTGGTTCATGCGGGCGGGCGCCAGCACCTTCCCCTAGGGAAAGCTTTTTGCACAGTTTTGTTATGGGAAGAGCGTGGTCGATCGGCCGATTTTTATGTTGCGGAAGACGAATCGACGCAAAGACGCGCCGTCATCCTTGTTGCCATATCGACCTGGCGGCAGCCGGAAAGTGACCGGAGGGCGTTGGCTGCTGTGGCAATGTCGCCAAACGCGCCTATGGAATGGCGTCTATCAGTTCGCTTTCTCCAACTCGCCCCGCGCCTTTGCCGCCGCGACCTGGCGAATGGCGTCGGTGAGCGTGTCAACGTCTTGCGCGCCCATCACCGCATACTTGCCCTCAAGCAGGAAGCACGGCACGCCCGTGATACCCATGCGCGAAGCGGTGGCGATTTCGGTGCGCACCGCCTCGACATCGGCGTCAGTCGGCAAAAGCGTCTCGACCACGGATGCATCCATGCCGGCCTCGCGGGCGGCGTTGATCAGAACGGCATGATCGCCGAGATTGGCGCCTTCCTCGAAATTCAATTGGAACAGACGTCGCACCAGCCGGTTCTGCATGACCTCGCCGGCGGCACCAGCCCAGCGGATGACGCGGTGCGCGTCCAGCGTGTTGGGCGCGACCTGGATGGCGGCGAAGGCGAAGTTGATCCCCTCGGCTTCGCCCAGTGGCTCGATGCGGGCGTGGATCTCGCGGACGCGTTCGTCGCTGCCGAACTTGGCCACCATGTATTCGCGGCGATCCTTGCCTTCAGGCGGGATGGTCGGGTCGAGCTGGAACGGCCGCCAGCGTATGTGCACGTCGACATCGCTTGCCGCGGCGATCGCCTTGTCGAGCCGCTTCTGGCCGATGAAGCACCACGGACAGACGACGTCGGAGACCACATCGACGGTAATCGACTTCTCGTCGCTCATCTTGATCTCCTGTTCCGAAGAGGTCACTTCGGCTTGCGCCACCATGTCGGCAGTCTATAGCCGGATATGGGAGTCTTTCGCGGATGTTCCAGATAGCTCCAGTAGGCGAGCCATTGCTGCGTGTTGTGCTGCATCGGAACCATGTAGTGGCCGGAGATCAGCAACCTGTCGAGGACCCGGACGGCGGCAACATAATCTTCGCGGCTGCGGGCGTCGAGCATCGCCTCTAGTGCGGCATCTATCGCCGGATCGGCGACGCCGGCAAGGTTGAATGACCCTTCGGCATTGGCGGCAGCTGATCCCCAGCGCCCGAACTGCTCAATGCCCGGCGACAGCGAGTTCTCGAAGCCGCTGGCGCCGATCAGCACATCGAAATCGAAACGTTGCTTGCGCGACTGGATTTGGTCGCCGTCAAGGCTGCGGATGGTGACAGCGATGCCGATCTTCGCCAGCGTGCGCTGGTAGATGGCGGCAAGGCGCTCCTCGTTCTGCGAGGCGGTCAGGATCTCGAAGCCGAAGGGTTTCCCCTCGGGATCGAGCATCACTCCATCCTGCAAGGTATAGGCCGCGCCCTTCAATATGTCGAAGGCAGCTTTCAGCACCTTGCGGTCCTGGCCCGAGCCGTCGGTGACGGGTGGCCGCCAGGTGCCGTCCATGACATCGGCTGGCACACGACCCGGGTAGGGTGCCAGAAGCGCCTTTTCCCTGTCGTCGGCCGGATGGCCGAGCGCGGAAAGCTCGGAATTCTGCCAATAGCTCATGGTGCGCATGTACTTGCCGCCAAACAAGTTCTTGTTGGCCCATTCGAAGTCGTAGAGCATGCCGAGCGCGCGTCGAACGACCGGATTGGAAAACTTCTGCAGCCGTGTGTTGAACAGGAACCCCGTCACCACTGGCGGGATGCCGGTGTCGAACGTTTCGGCGATCACGTCGCCCTTGTGGAAGGCCGGGAAGTCGAGATCGCGCTCGCGCTTGACCGGATCGCTGTCGTCATCGATGGCGCAGATGCCTTTCTTGAAAGCTTCCAGCTTGGCGTTGGCATTGAGGAAATATTCTATGGTGATCTGGTCGTAATTGTCGAAACCGCGCTTGGCGGGGATGTCCTTGCCCCAATAATTTGGGTTGCGCTTGAACACGATGCGCTGGCCAGGCGCCACATGCGCCACGGTGTACGGGCCGCTGCCGATCACAGGTTTCAGCGTGGTCCTGTCGAAGGTCTCCTTGTCGAAAGCGTGCTTCGGTACGATTGGCGTCATCGCGATAACCAACGGAGTCTCGCGGTTGGCCTTGTCATTGAATGTAAAGCGCACGCTGTGGTCGCCGATTTTTTCGAGTCTGGCGACCATGCTCATACGGGCGCTGTAGGGTGGCCGGCCTTTCTCGGTAAAGACGTCGTAAGTGAACAGCACGTCTTCCGCAGTCATCGGTTGGCCATCAGACCACTTGGCCCTCGGATCGAGGTGGAATTCGATGCTCTTGCGCTCTGGATCCATATCGGCAGTGTCGGCAAGCAGGCCATAAAGACTGAAGGCTTCATCGTCATTGCGCTGCATCAACGGCTCGAAGACGAGATTGCCGAAGATCCTATCGATCATGCCGCGTGCCGTCGTGCGCAGGCTTTTCAGGATGAATGGGTTGAGATTGTCGAAGCTGCCGACGACGCAATAGGTGATGCTGCCGCCCTTCGGCGCATCGGGATTGACGTAGTTGAAATGCGTATAGTCGGCCGGCAGCGCCGGCTCGCCTTGCATGGCGATCGCGTGTTTCGGCTCCGATACAGCTGGCTGAAGCGAAAGTGTGATAAAAGAGATCGCGGCGATCAGCCAAACAAGAACGCGGCCCATGACCGTCTCCTTACTGGGTCGGCTTGATGATTCGGAGCGCACCCTAGCATGAGCCGGCCGCCTCCCGGTCAATCGCGCGTTCAAGAATTGCGAGTATCGGGCTGGATTCGGCACCGCTAGCGGTGTAACACGCCGTCCGAGTCATTCTGTTGCCTCATTTCGGCAACAGGTAGCTGGACCACACGGCGCGAAGAAGCCGGTCTTGGGATCATTTGAGAGGAAGTTCACGATATGACGAGCCTGAACAGCAACGCGTACCGCCTGTCGGTCCTGGCCGCCGGCGTGGTCGGCTTTCTGGGCGCACAACTTCCAGCAGCTCTTGCGCAGCAGCAACAGCAGATTCCGCAGGGTTGGTTCAAAGCCTGCACCAAGCAGGAAGACGTCGACATCTGCAATGTCCAGAACATCACCACTGCCGGTAACGGCCAGCTCGTCACCGGCGTCAGCCTGATCGAATTGAAGGGCAAGATAAACCGCAAGGTGTTCCAGGTGACGGTTCCGACCGGTCGCCTGGTTCCTCCCGGCATTGGCCTTCAAATCGATACCGGGAAGGCGCAGAAGCTCGATTATGTGATCTGCTTCCCCGACCGCTGCGTGGCGGAAGTGCCACTGACCGACCAGCTCGTCGCCTCCTTCAAGAAGGGTTCGAACCTGACGCTGACCTCGGTCAATTTCCAGAACCAGCCGAACCCGATCAAGATCGCGCTGACCGGCTTCAGCGGCGCCTTCGACGGGCCGCCGCTGCAGCAGTCGGACATCGAGGATCGGCAGAAGAAGCTTCAGGATTTCGTTGCCAAGAACAACCAGGACTTCGCCAAGAAGCTCAAGGAAGAGCAGGACAAGGCGAAGAGCGCCAACTGATCGCCCCTCAGGGGCAATTTCTCAAGCCAAGAGAAAAGCGGGGGCATGCCCCGCTTTTTTGTTGCGGCCGGCCATTTCTTGATCCCAATCAGGCCCCCAATCCGTCAGGTCAATGTCTTGACTGGCGTCTCGGCTCGTAGCCCCCGTCCGGCCTCTTGTCGAACATCTCGCCGATCTCCGGATGCCGCACCGGTTCGCCAGACTGATCCTCGAGCAGGTTCTGCTCAGACACATAGGCGATGTATTCCGTTTCCGAATTCTCGGCGAGCAAGTGGTAGAAGGGCTGGTCCTTGCGCGGCCGCACATCCGCGGGGATCGCCTCGTACCATTCGTCGGTGTTGGCGAATTGCGGGTCGACATCGAAAATGATGCCGCGGAACGGAAACAGCCGGTGGCGAACCACCTGTCCGATCGAGAATTTGGCTGTTTTCATCATCGTACTCACCACTAAGTCCTAGGAGTGCCGCGTCCTTGGAATGCGCAAAGACTCTCTAAGACTTTGAATTTACGCATTACGCTTCAAAAAATCGAGCCCGACTTATGGCTGATGCCTAGCCATCCTTGACGCAGACGCCGCATCAATTCAATGCCGAAGTGCTTGATCAATGCCGAAGCGCTTGACGCGACGTCAAGCTACGGGCCAGCCCGCCCGGGGGCGTGCTACCGCCGGACCTGTTTCCTTAAGCCACCGGCGAGCGCCGCAAAACCACTGCCGGGCCGCAGCCCCTCGCGCATGAAAAAGGCGCGAAGCGGCGCGAAGCCGCCGAGCAAGCCGAGGCCGGCGCTGCGCGCCATCTGTGCCGGCAGCATGTCCGAGAGCAGCGACTTGTTGAGAAGGTTGACCGCGCCGCTGCGTGCCAGAATGTCGGGCCGCCGCCTGAAATCGAAAGCCGCGAGTGCCTTGACGGCACCTGGATCGGTTCTGTTTTCGCAAGCAATCCCAACAAGATCGTCGATATCCCTGATACCAAGATTGAGACCTTGCGCGCCGATCGGCGGGAACACATGGGCGGCTTCGCCGACAAGTGCCACCCGGTTACGCGCGAAGCATCGGGGCGTCACGCCCGAAAGCGCGTAGATCTGCCGGCCCGGCTCGACAGACACCCGGCCCAGCATCGATTGCATCCGCTGTTCGACCCGCATCGAAAGCGTCGCGTCGTCCAGCGCCACAAGTTCCTTCGCGGTTTCCGGTTCTACCACCCAGACAAGGCTGGACCGGTTGCCGGGCAAGGGAACCTGGGTGAACGGGCCGGTCTCGGTGTGGAATTCGGTCGAGGTGAAAGCGTGGTCGCTGCGGTGGCCGAAATTGAGAACCAGTGCCGCCTGCGGATAGGACCGGGCGGATGTCGAGATGCCGGCAGCCTCGCGGGCCGGCGACAGACGCCCGTCGGCAGCGACCGCCAGCGATGCTGCAACCTCGCTGCCGTCAGACAGGATCGCATGGGCATGATCGGCGTCGAGGCGCCAGGTCGCCACCATCGATTTTCGCCATTCGATGCCGGAATGCGCGGCTACGGCCCCGGCAAGTGCGGGATTGAGCGCGCTGTTGGGTAAATTCAGCCCGAACTGCTCCTCGCCGATTTCGCTGGCGCGAAAAATGACCACCGGGCTGCGGATCAGCCGGTTGGTTGCATCGACGATGCGCATAACCTTCAGCGGTGCGGCCTTGGACCTCACCTCATCAAGGACGCCCAACCGCTCGAGGATCTTCAGGGCTGGGTTCATCAAAGCCGTCGTTCGGCCGTCTTGGCCATTTGCCTCAGGTCCGACGAGCGTCACCGGAAAGCCGGCATCCGCGAAGCCAAGCGCTGCGATCAGCCCTGCCGGGCCACTGCCGGCAACCAATATCCGTGCTGTTTGCTGATGGTCCAAGTTCGCTTCCGGATTGTGATGCGAGGCGGTCGGTCCGACCTGATAAGCATATAGGTCAGATCATACGGCTTGATCAACGCGGCGATTCGGCCCATTCGATTGCCATGATCGGCCAAGACCATGATTTCAGCCATCTCGATCGCGTCGGCCGCGCCATGGCGAGCGTCTCGCGCAATCCCCGACTGGCGGTGAACATCACTTTGGGCGCAGGCGTCCTCCTGGCCTGGCTGCTTCTCGGCGCGATGGCGATTCGCGGCGCCGAAAGCCGGGTTCCGGGCATCGATGCACCCGGCGACATGATGCTCAGATATCTGCCGCAGCTGCCGCTGCCGGATTTTCTCGAGCGCTTCTTCACCCTTTGTCTTGCACCCGCGCCGCTCGACGGAGGCGTCAGCGCGCAGGCCGGAGCGCTCACCGTCATGTGGTTCCTGATGGCGATCGCCACCATGCTGCCCTCGGCGGCGCCGATGATCCGCACCTATTGCGAGATTGCCGATACGGCGCGGATCAAGGGCGAACCGGTCGACCATCCGCTGGTCCTGGTCGCCGGTTACCTCAGCGTGTGGTTGGCCGCGTCGGCAGTGTATGCGGCGCTGACGCTCATGGTCAACGCCTTCGCCTCACCTGTGCAGATGCTCAATCCGGTGGTCGGAGCGACAGGAGCAGTCGCGCTTTTGGTTGCCGGCCTCTACCAGTTCAGCGGCCTGAAGGAAGCCTGCCTGACGAAATGCAAAAACCCGTTCTCGATCCTGTTTTCGAACTGGAGCGCGAGGCCCGGCCGGATTTTCCGGCTCGGCGTGGAGCAGGGCGTGTGGTGCCTCGGCTGCTGCTGGGCGCTGATGCTGGTGATGTTCGCCGTCGGTGTGATGAACGTGTTCTGGATGGCGCTGATCGGCCTGTTCACCTTGATCGAAAAACAGACGGCGGGCAGGCTGCCAACCCGGATCGCCGGTGCGATACTGCTTGTCTGGGCAGCCGCCCTGCTAGTAGTCTCGGCATAGGGAGAGAATTCGATGGCAGATCAAGACTGGGCAATGAAGGGAGAGCTGGTGCTCTCCTGCAATTGCACGGTTTTTTGCCCTTGCGTGCTGTCCCTCGGCAGTCATCCGCCGACCGAGGGCTATTGTCAGACCTGGGCGGGGTTCCGCATCGATGCCGGCCATTTCGGCGAGGTCGACCTGTCCGGCCTCAACCTTGGGTTGATCATGGAAATCCCCGGCTATATGAGCCGCGGCAACTGGACCGCCGGACTGTTCATCGACAAGCGCGCCTCAGTCTACGCGGTAAAGGCGTTGACCAGGATTTTCACCGGCAAGGCTGGCGGAACCACCTCGCTGCTCTCCATCCTGGTCGGAAAGTTCCTCGGCGTCGAGCAAGCGCCGGTCACCTATGAGACGCGCGAAAGGACGCGGATTTTCCAGATTCCGAAGATCATCGATGGAGCGGTGACGCCGATCCCAGGCAAGGACCGCGACAAGGATACGGTGATCAGCAATTCGGAATACTGGATCGCACCGGAAATCATCGTCGCCCGGTCCGACAAGAGCAAGATGCGGGCCTTCGGCCGCAACTGGAATTTTGCCGGCCGCTCGGCCGAAATCTGCAAGCTGGACTGGCGGGGCCCGTGAGCAAAAAAACAACGGCCAGGAAAATCACGGACAGGATTCCGAGGCCGAAGAAGAAAGTCACCTGGCCGCAGGCGCGCGCGTTTTCGGTCCATCTGCTGACCGCGTCGGGCTCGTTCCTGGCATTCCTGTCCCTGGTGGCGGCGAGCGAGCAGCGCTGGACGGCGATGTTCTGGTGGCTGGGACTGGCGCTGTTCGTCGACGGCATCGACGGGCCGATCGCCAGGAAACTCGAGGTCAAGGAAATCCTGCCGACATGGTCGGGCGAACTCCTCGACAACATCATCGACTACGTCACCTACGTGCTGATACCGGCCTTCGCGCTTTACCAGCGCGGCTTCATGGGTGAGGGCCTGTCGTTCCTGTCGGCGGCGATCATCGTCGTATCGAGCGCGATCTACTATGCCGACACCGGCATGAAGACCAAGGAAAATTTCTTCAAGGGGTTTCCGGTGGTCTGGAACATGGTGGTGTTCACGCTGTTCGTCATCGATCCGGGACAATGGGTTTCCTTCGCCGTCGTCGTGGTGGCCGGCATTCTGACCTTCGTGCCGATCAATTTCATCCACCCGGTGCGGGTGGTGCGGCTGCGCCCGATCAACCTTGGTATGACGCTGCTATGGTGCGCTTTCGGAGCGCTGGCGCTGGCGCAGGCAGCTCTTGCCGCCTTTTACGACCAGATCGGCGTCTTGGGCGAGCAGGTGAGTGTCTTCACCAAGATCGGCATCACGGTCACCGGACTTTACCTCGCATGCATCGGCGGTATCATGCAGCTCTTTCCAACGCTCGGCGCCAAGAAAACCTGATCCCAATAGAAGTCTTGTCAATGTCCAAAGCAATACGCATCCACGCCAATGGCGGTCCGGAGGTTCTGACCTATGAGGACGCCGATCCGGGCCAACCCGACTCGGGACAAATCCTGGTCAAGCATACGGCGATCGGCCTCAATTTCATCGACGTCTATCATCGCTCCGGCCTTTATCCGCCGCCAGGCGGTTTCCCGCTGATCCCCGGCAGCGAGGCGGCCGGGGTGGTGGAGGAAGTGGGCGCGGACATCGCCTGGCTGAAGCCGGGCGATCGCATCGCCTATGCCGTCACGACTGGTGCCTATGCCGAGAAGCGCGTGATCGCCGCCGACCGCGTGGTGAGGGTGCCGGACGGCATCAGCGACGAGCAGGCGGCCGCCATGATGCTGAAAGGGATGACGGCGGAGTATCTGCTGCGCCGTACCTTCAAAGTGAAGGCGGGCGACACGATCCTGTTTCACGCGGCGGCCGGGGGCGTCGGACTGATCCTCGGCCAATGGGCCAAGCACCTTGGCGCAACCGTGATCGGCACCGCCAGCTCCACCGACAAGATCGAGCTCGCCAAGGCGCATGGCTTCGACCATGTCATCAACTACCGCGAGCAGGACTTCGTCGCCGGCGTCCTCGCCATCACCGGCGGCAAGAAATGCGACGTCGTCTATGATTCGGTGGGCAACGACACCTTTCCGGCCTCGCTCGACTGCCTGAAGCCGCTCGGCATGTTCGCCAGCTTCGGTCAATCGTCAGGACCGATCCCGCCGTTCAGCTTGTCGTTGCTGGCCCAGAAAGGTTCGCTGTTCGCAACCCGTCCGACGCTGTTCGTCTACAATGCCAAGCGCGAAGATCTGGAGGCGTCCGCCGCCGCGCTGTTCGAAATCGTGCTCAGCGGCGCGGTCAAGATCAAGATCAACCAGCGCTACGCGCTCAAGGATGCCGGCAAGGCGCATTCCGACCTTGAAGGCCGCAGGACGACCGGGACAACCATTCTTATCCCTTGAGCCTTGCTATCGCTTAGAGCGACGTGCGTCCACTTGGACGCACAAAAGCACGCTCTAACAGTTTGAATCTACGCATCGTGCTTTCCGAAAATCGATTTCGATTTTCGGGCCGATGCGTTAGGTTTCCGCTGAAATTCTTGAAGCTCTTTCAAGACGGGTGCCGCTTTGCGATGACAGCAGGCCGCGCATACCATGCCTGCGGGAACACAGAACATATCTGGCAAACCAGATGGGAGGCACTGTGAGTGCAAATCAGGACGACGCAGACCTGCTTGAGGTTCGTGGCCTTACCAAGACGTTCGGCACGCTGACAGCGTGCGACCATATCGATCTCAACGTCGCAAAAGGCGAAATCCACGCATTGCTCGGCGAGAACGGCGCCGGCAAGTCGACGCTCGTCAAAATGCTGTTCGGAACATTGGAGCCCAATTCGGGCGAGATTTTCTGGAACGATCAGGCGGTCACGATCACCAATCCCGGCTTTGCGAAGAAGCTCGGCATCGGCATGGTGTTCCAGCATTTTTCGTTGTTCGAGGCACTGACGGCGGCCGAAAACATCGCGTTGTCATTGGACGACGGTTCGCCGATCAGCACGATCGCCGCGAAGGCGAGGGCGCTTTCCTACAGCTACGGCCTGCCGCTCGACCCGCAGTCGCTGGTCGGCGATCTGTCGGTCGGTGAGCGCCAGCGTATCGAGATCATCCGTTGTCTTCTGCAGACGCCGCAGCTCATCATTCTCGATGAGCCGACTTCGGTGCTGACGCCGCAGGAAGCCGACAAGCTGTTCGAGACGCTCGAACGGCTGCGCTCGGAAGGAAAGTCCATCCTCTACATTTCGCACCGGCTGGAAGAGGTCAAGCGCATCTGCGACCGCGCCACCGTGCTGCGCCACGGCAAGGTGGTTGGCCATTGCAACCCGCGCAAGGAAACTGCGGCATCGCTGGCACGCATGATGGTCGGTAACGACGTTCAGGCCGTGGTGCGCGCGCCGGTTCAGGGTATTGAGACCGCGCAGCCGCTGCTTGAAATCCGTGCACTCAGCCGCAGGCCGGCAACGCCGTTCTCGATCCCGCTCAGGAACATCAACCTGACGGTACGCGCCGGCGAAGTGATCGGCATTGCAGGCGTTGCCGGCAACGGCCAGGGCGAGTTCTTCGAATCCGTTTCCGGCGAGGTGCGGCAGCAGGATGCCGCCTCGGTGCGCATCCGTGGCAAGGATGCCGGCGGCCTCAGCATCACCGGCAGGCGGCTGATGGGCGCTGCCTTCGTGCCGGAAGAGCGGCTCGGCCACGGTGCAGCACCCCGCATGAAGCTTTCGGAAAACCTGCTGCTGTCGCGCCATGCCACCGACGGCAAGGTGTTTGTCGGCGCCGGCGGAATGGTCAAAAGCGATGCGATCTATGCCGCTGCCCAGCGCATCATCAAGGCGATGGATGTGCGCAAGAGCGCCCTGGACCCGGAGGCGGCAGCGCTTTCAGGCGGCAATCTGCAGAAATTCATTGTCGGCCGCGAACTCGACCGCAGGCCAAGCGTCATGGTCGTCAATCAGCCGACATGGGGCGTCGACGCCGGTGCCGCCGCCCACATTCGCCAGACGCTGATCGAATTGGCGCGCAGCGGCTCGGCAGTGCTGGTCATCAGTCAGGACCTCGACGAATTGTTCGAGATATCCGACGCGATTGCGGTGATGCACAATGGCGAATTGTCGAAGCCATTGCCGATCGCTGAGGCCACGTTCGAAAAGATAGGACTGCTGATGGGCGGGGCCGAGCCAGGCCACGCCCAACACGCTCTGGAGACGTCATGATGCGCCTCGAACTCGTCAAACGGCCGCAGCGCTCGATGCTGTTCTCGGCGCTGTCGCCCTTCATTGCATTCGTGTTGACGATCATCGCCGGCGCCATCCTGTTCGCACTGCTTGGCGTCAATCCTTTGAAGGCGTTCCAAATTTATTTCCTTGAGCCGGTCAGTCAGGTCTGGCAGCTGCACGAACTGGCGATCAAGGCGGCACCGCTCATCCTGATCGGGGTCGGCCTGTCGGTTTGCTACAGGGCCAACATCTGGAATATCGGCGCGGAAGGCCAATTCATCCTGGGCGGCATCGTCGGATCGAGCATTCCGGTGCTGTTTCCGCAGTTTGAAGGGCCGCTGGTGCTGCCGCTTATGCTGCTGTTCGGCATGGTCGGCGGTGCCGCCTACGCCGCCATTCCCGCCTTGCTCAAGACGCGCTTCAACACCAACGAGATCCTGACCAGCCTGATGCTGGTCTATGTCGCGCAGCTGTTCCTCGACTGGCTGGTGCGCGGGCCGTGGCGCGATCCGAAGGGTTTTAATTTCCCGCAGACGATACAGTTCAACGACTCGGCCATATTGCCGGAACTGATGCCGGCCTCCGGCCGTGCCAATTGGGGTTTCGTGTTCGCGCTAGTCGCGGCGGTGCTGGTCTGGATCCTGATGAGCCGCATGCTGAAAGGCTTCGAGGTTCGCGTGCTCGGCTCAAGCCCCAGGGCAGGGCGCTTCGCCGGCTTCGGTATCAACCGGATGGTGTTCTTCGCCTTCACGCTGTCGGGTGCACTGGCCGGACTTGCCGGCATCTCGGAAGTCTCCGGCGCCATCGGCCAGCTGCAGCCGGTGATTTCACCCGGCTACGGCTTTGCCGCCATCATCGTGGCGTTCCTCGGCCGGCTCAATCCACTAGGCATCGTCGCGGCGGGCCTGGTGCTGGCGCTGACCTATCTCGGCGGCGAGGCTGTGCAAAGCGCGCTCGGCATCTCCGACAAGGTGGCGCGCGTGTTCCAGGGCATGCTCCTGTTCTTCGTGCTCGGCTGCGACACCCTCATTCACTACCGTATTCGTCTGATCGGCTTTGCCGCGCCGAAGCTTGAATCCGCGCCGAAGCTGGAGGAGGCCCGCTGATGGACATCACCGTCAACATTCTTTTGACCATCGCTACCGCGGCGACGCCTTTGCTGATCGCGGCGATCGGCGAGCTGGTGGTCGAACGTTCCGGCGTGCTCAATCTCGGTGTCGAAGGCATGATGATCATGGGGGCGGTCGGCGGTTTCGGCGCCGGCTATCTCACCGGATCGCCGTGGATCGGGTTGTTGGCGGCGATCGCCTTGGGTGCGGTGTTTTCGCTGCTGTTCGCCGTCATGACGCTGACGCTGGCCACCAACCAGGTGGCGACCGGCCTGTCGCTGACATTGCTCGGCCTCGGGCTTTCCGGCATGATGGGCACCAGCTTTGTCGGCCAGCCCGGCGCGAGGCTGCCAAACCTCGACATTCCCGGCCTGACAGCGATCCCCGTCATCGGCAGGTTGTTGTTCGGCCAGGACCCGATCTTCTACATCTCGATCGCGTTGACCGCCGCTGTCATGTGGTTCCTGTTCAAAACCCGCACCGGGCTCACGCTGCGTTCGATCGGCGACAGCCACACATCGGCCCATGCGCTTGGCATCCAGGTCATCCGCTACCGCTATCTGGCAGTGATCTTCGGCGGCGCCTGTGCAGGCCTTGCCGGGGGCCACCTGTCGTTGGTCTATACGCCGCAATGGGTGGAGAACATGACCGCCGGACGCGGCTGGATTGCGCTGGCGCTGGTCGTGTTCGCATCATGGCGGCCATGGCGGGTGCTGGCTGGCGCCTATATCTTCGGCGCGGTATGGATCGGCCAGCTTCATGCACAGGCTTTTGGCATTCCGGTTCCCTCGCAACTGCTTTCTTCGTTACCCTATCTGGCAACCATCGTGGTTCTCGTTCTAATCTCGCGCAACAAGCGTTTGACGATGATGAACACACCGGCTTCCTTGGGGCAGCCATTCGTTCCGGATCGTTGACAATGAAAAAAGACGGGAAGCTCCAAGGTTTAACTCAGAGAGGTAACACGATGAAAAAACTGCTTATTGCGCTGGTAGCCACGGCGGCGACATTGTCGCTGGCGGCGACCGCTGAAGCTCAGGAAAAGCTGAAAGCCTGCTGGGTCTACACCGGACCGATCGGCGATTTCGGTTATTCGTACCAGCATGACCAGGGCCGCCTGGACGTCGAGAAGGCACTCGGCGACAAGGTCGAGACCGCATATCTGGAGAACGTCTCCGAGGGTCCCGATGCCGATCGTGCCTTCGAGCGCCTGGCGCGCGAAGGATGCAAAATCATTTTCGGCACGTCCTTCGGCTTCATGGACCCCGAAGTAAAGGTCGCCAAGAAGTTCCCCGACGTGATGTTCGAACACGCGACCGGCTACAAGACGGCCGAAAATCTCGGCATCTACAACGCACGTTTCTACGAAGGCCGCTACATCCTCGGCCAGATCGCCGCCAAGCAATCGAAGTCGGGCGTCGCCGGCTACATCGTTTCGTTCCCGATTCCCGAAGTGGTGATGGGCATCAATTCCTTCATGCTCGGCGCCCAGTCAATCAAGCCAGATTTCAAGGCGAAGATCGTCTGGGTCAATTCATGGTTCGATCCGGGCAAGGAAGCCGATGCCGCCAAGGCTCTGTTCGACCAGGGCGCCGACATCATCGTCCAGCACACCGACTCGACCGCTCCCCTGCAAGTCGCCGAAGAGCGCGGACTGCAGGGCTTCGGCCAGTCTTCGGACATGATCAAGTTCGCTCCCAAGGCACAGTTGACCTCGATCGTCGACGATTGGGGGCCGTATTATATCGGCCGGGTGAAGGCTGCACTCGACGGCACCTGGAAGCCCGGCAATGTCTGGCTGGGCATCAAGGATGGCGCCGTTAAGATGGCCCCTTACACCAACATGCCCGACGACGTGAAGGCGATGGCGGAAGCCACCGAGAAGAAGATTATCGACGGATGGAATCCTTTCACCGGGCCGATTGCCAAGCAGGACGGAACGCCGTGGCTAAAGGACGGCGAAGTCGCCGACGACGCCACGCTGCTCGGCATGAACTTCTACGTCAAGGGCGTCGACGACAAGCTGCCGCAGTAAGCGCAAGCGGGGCCAAAATCTTGACAAAGAAGGGCGCCGCACGGCGCCCTTTCGTTTAGCAAGAGCCCGAAATCGGGATCGATTTCGGAAAGGGTCATGCGCAAAAAATCAGGTGCTGCGGCGTCCTTTTGCGTCCAAAAGGACACGCGGCGCCGTAGAGCGAGTTGCGGTCAGACCGCTGAGCCGTAGAGATCGTAGGCGTCGGCGCGGTCGATCTTGACCGTGACGATGTCGCCGGCGCGCAACGGGCGCCGCGACTGGATATGCACCGAGCCGTCGATTTCGGGTGCGTCGTATTTGGTTCGGCCCTTCGCCGAGGTACCATGGGCCTCGTCGATCAGGACTGGCAGGCGCTTGCCGACCTTCCTTGCGAGCTGCGTCGCCGAGATCTTCTGCTGGCGCTGCATGAAGCGGTGCCAGCGCGCTTCCTTGATCCCCTGCGGTACCTGTTCGAGGCCGAGATCATTGGAGCGGGCGCCCCTGACCGGCTCGTATTTGAAACAGCCGGCGCGATCGATCTTGGCTTCGTCCAGCCAGTCGAGCAGCATCTCGAAATCGTCGTCCGTCTCGCCGGGAAAGCCGACGATGAAGGTGGAGCGGATCGCGAGATCCGGACAGATTTCGCGCCAGCCGCGAATGCGGTCGAGCGTCTTTTCGCCATGGGCGGGCCGGCGCATGTTCTTCAGCACCTGCGGCGAGGCGTGCTGGAACGGGATGTCCAGATAGGGAAGGATCTTTCCTTCGGCCATCAGCGGGATGACATCGGCGACATGCGGGTAGGGGTAGACGTAGTGCATGCGTACCCAGACGCCGAGCTTGCCGAGTTCCTCCGACAGATCGAGGAATTTCGCCCGCACTTCGCGATCGCCGAACATGCTGCTCTGGTACTTGATGTCGATGCCGTAGGCGCTGGTATCCTGCGAAATGACCAGGATTTCCTTGACGCCGGCCTTGGCCAGTTTCTCGGCCTCGCGGAGCACGTCGACCGCCGGCCGCGAGACGAGATCGCCGCGCAGCGCCGGGATGATGCAGAAGGTGCAGCGGTTGTTGCAGCCTTCCGAAATCTTGAGATAGGCATAGTGGCGCGGCGTGAGCTTGACGCCTTGCGGCGGCAAAAGATCGACATAGGGATCGTGGCTCGGGGGCGCGGCCTGATGCACCGCAGCCATCACGCTCTCGTAGGCCTGCGGACCGGTGATGGCGAGAACGTTGGGATGTTTTTCGCGGATGACGTCCGGTTCGGCGCCGAGACAGCCGGTGACGATGACCCTGCCGTTCTCCGAAAGGGCGGAGCCGATGGCATTGAGCGATTCATCGCGAGCCGAATCGAGAAAGCCGCAGGTGTTGACGACGACCAGATCGGCGCCGTCATGCTTGCGCGCGATCTCATAGCCCTCGGCGCGCAGGCGGGTGATGATGCGCTCCGAATCCACGAGGGCTTTGGGGCATCCAAGGCTGACGAAACTGACGCGAGGGGCAGACATGTGCGGTTTCCAATGGACGCGGGCCGGAAACCCTGAGGCCCGGCCCGGAAGTCTCGATGCTCAATTTGCACGGCGCAATAGCATAGTTCCGCAATCAAGCAAACCGAGGAACGACCTGGCGCCGCCCGGGCGGGCCTACACTGCTAAGGATTCAATGACCGCCCGGCCCGAACCAGGGCGCCAGGAACGAAAACTGTTCGGGGAACTGCTGCACAGCACCATCCAAAAGCATCTTCACGGCGACATAGAAAATGATCACCAGGCCGATATAGGCGATCCAGCGGTACTTATGCAGGAGGCGTGCGACAAACGAAGCGGCGAAGCCCATCAGCGCAATCGACAGCGCCAAGCCGATGATCAGGACCGTCGGATGGTCCATCGCCGCGCCGGCGACTGCAAGGACGTTGTCGAGAGACATCGAAACGTCGGCAATGACGATCTGCCAGGCTGCCTGTGCGAAGGTCTTGCGCGGTCCCTTGCCGCCAATCGTTCCATTCTTGTCGTAATCGAGATTTGACAACGATTCCGTCGCGTCATGTTCCTGCTCGTAGCTGACACGCAACTCGCGCCACATCTTCCAGCACACCCAAAGCAGCAGCAGGCCGCCGGCTATGAGGAGAATGGGGCCGATGGTGAGGAGCCACTGGGTGATCAGAGCGAAGAAGATGCGAAGCACGGTGGCCGCCGCAATGCCGACGAGAATCGCCTTCTTGCGCTGATCCGACGGCAGGCCCGCCGCCGCAAGGCCGATGACGATGGCATTGTCGCCGGCAAGCACAAGGTCGATGGCGATGACCTGGAACAGGGCCGCGAGGCCGGCGGCGGTAAAAATTTCCATCAGTTGGAATTTCCTTGCTTGGTCGCCAATCGTTCGTGCCCGGACGCCCTAACGTGTATGGTTCCCGCGCGTCAAGAGACGGCTTGAGAACAAGGCCGGCAAACCGCCTGATCGGGGTGGAAATCGCCGGCAGCCGGTGAAAGCTGCGATGATTGAGATACACTAGCAGAGGATAGGGTTGAAGCAGGCCGCCGTCGCAATAGATTTCGGGGACCGAACAGTACGATGCCTGCGTACGATGCCTGCGAAAGTGTTCCTCACAGGAGAGCTCGTGACGTCTGACGACAACACACCCGTCCTTTCCGGGGCGCCAATCCTTTCCGGGGCGATTGGGGAATACCGCGAGTTCGATCCTCCGGCCGCACTCGAAGGGCATTTCCAGTGTGTCTGGTCCAATACATTGCGCCCGGACGCGGGGAGCTTGTCGGCGGTGGTCCCCGACGGCTGCGTCGACATCACCTGGATCGACGGCGATCTGGTCGTAGCAGGTCCCGACGTGGCGGTTGCCCTCTCTGCGCTGACACCCGGCTCTACCGTAATCGGCACCCGCTTCCGACCGGGTGCGGCAAGCCGGTGGGTCGGCCTGCCGATGTCGGAGATCGTTGGCGGCCGGGTGGCGCTCAGCCACTTCTGGGGGGCGCTGGCGCGCGAAATCGCCCAGAGAATTGGCGATGCGTCCTCCACGGCGGAGCGGATGCGGGCGATGCAAGCGGCATTCTCCAGGCTTGCGCCCGATGTCGAGCCGCCGCCCCCGGACATGGGATTTGCCTTCAACGCGCTGAAAACGGAATCCGCCGGTCCGGGCATGGCGGTGATCCTCGACCGGCTCGACGTCAGCCCGCGAACGCTTCGCCGCCGCTGCCAGGAGGCTTTCGGCTATGGCCCGAAGACGCTCGACCGCATTCTCCGCTTCCAGCGGTTTCTGAACCTGGCGCGGCAGTCCGCCGGGCCGCGCCTAGCCGATCTTGCGTTCGAGGCGGGTTATTCCGATCAGGCGCATCTCACGCGCGAGGTGCGGCGCCTGTCGGGATTCTCGCCCGCGACAGTTCTGCGACAGCTCGGCGCCTGAGCTGGCCGTTTCGTTCAATACGCCACCGCTAACTCCGCCTAGTCTGCCTTCGTTGAAAGGAGGCAGATATGACGATCTACAAATCCCGCATCATCACCGTGTCCATCGACCGGGACTGGCGCGAAGTCTATGACTTCGCCTCCATCCCTGAGAATTTCCAACGCTGGGCGGCAGGCCTCGGCAGGCGCTTCGAAAGATCGGGCGAGGAATGGACCGCGGAGGACCCCGACGGCCGGCTCATCCGCATCCGCTTCTCCCGGCCCAACGAACTCGGTGTCCTCGATCACATCGTCTTCGCCGAGGGCAAGGAAACCCGCAATGCGGTGCGCGTGGTCCCCAATGGAACCGGCGCGGAGGTCATGTTCGTGCTCTTGAGGACGCCGGACATGACGGAGGAGATATTCGCTGCCGACGCCGAAGCCGTGCAGCGCGACCTCAACACCCTGAAGGCAATGCTCGAACGCTGAGCTTCGAAAGACCACGAAAGGAGAAGATCATGGCCAAATCCAGCAACGACAAGTGCATCGACTATGTCGAGTTTTCCGTCGGCGACATCGCGCGTTCGCGTGGCTTCTACGGCAAGGCCTTCGGCTGGTCCTTCAAGGACTACGGGCCGAGCTATTGCGAGTTCAACGACGGCCGGCTGACCGGCGGTTTCGCTCTCGGCGGCCAAAGCAAGGCGGCAGGCGGGCCGCTGGTGATACTCTATGCCGACAAGCTCGACGAGACCCAGCGCCGCGTCGAGGAGGCCGGCGGGAAGATCGTCAAGCCCGCCTATTCGTTCCCGGGCGGCCGCCGCTTCCACTTTTCCGATCCGGACGGCTACGAGCTGGCGGTGTGGTCGGATAAGTGAAGAGGTGAGGGGCGCCGAGCCGAGCCCGGCGCCTCTTTCGCATGGTTTGCGCGGGCCAGGGGGACTAATGCCGCTCCTAGCGCCAGGAGCGAATATTGAACACTGACTCGACGAGCCACCAAGGTCCGATTGCGCGGCTGGTTGTCCCTGCACTGAACCACCTTAAGAATGACAGCGCTGCTGTTTAAACGATGTAACAATTATTGTCCGATGGCGTAGCTCGCATCGTATAAGCCTGGCCTGAGAACCATCGCATACCGCACCGCGCATGACGGAACAGACACGAACGACAATACGGCAAAGGCTATATGCTTTCTTAATTGCAGGCCTGGGCGGGCTGGCCGCATCGGCAATCTCGTTTTCGATGACGCTCTACGAAGCTGCCCATCCGCCAAAGGTGCCGGTTGTGCAAAGCGGGCCAGCAGATCGATACCGGTCGCTGGTTTGTGACCTTGCAAACGGCACGTGTCGGAACAGTGCCGCCGACAGGCGTTCCCCCATCGCAACCCGTACAGCTTGTGATGGTGGATCTGGATGTGGCGAACCGTTCCGCCACACCGAACAACGTGCTCTACCGCGTCGTCACACTCAGCGTGCCGGCGCAAAAGCTGCCGATGCCGACGGTTTATCTCGATCGCGACAAGTATCTGGCGGGATATTTCAATCCCAACATGCCGGAACGCCTGACGATGGCTTGGGAGTGGCCGGCCGGTGTGCCCGTGCCGAACGAGGTGACGGTCACCGTCACCGGCCAGATCTACAAGCTGCGCGACAATCTTTACGGCGCAAGCGGGTGGTACGACCGTGATCCCGTTGCGACGGTCGATCTGCCGGTGGAGAAGGCGCCATGATGCACATGGTGCGTTCGGCGCTTGCGGTACTGTTCGCTGCCGCCGTGCTCTACGGCATGCAGCATACGCGACCGCTGTACAGCGACATTAACATCGCCGATCGTCTCTTCGGGCGGCATGAACAAGCGTGTGGAGGCCCGCGCCTTCGCGCTTTCGCTGGAAAGCGCCCGGGTGGCGCGTGTTCTCAACGTCGAGACCTTCGGGAAGTCAAAGACCTATACGAGTTCCGGCGTATGGATTGTGGCCGAAGGCGAGGCCGAGGCGAAATTCGAGACCTTGGGTCTCACATCGGGCGAGTGGCTGAGCCGCAGCGGCATCCGTTATGTCCTGACCGACCGGTTGCCGGCGACGATCGAAATGATGCCGGGCAATGCCTACCAGCCCGGCCTCCCACGCCGCGTCCTTCTGGTGTTTGAAGTGCCGGAGGATGCCGTCGCCGGCGGGACCGTCGTGGTCGCACGCACAAAATTGCTGCCGCTCGACGATGAGATCCGCATCACCGCGGATGTTTCCGGCAAGGACATCGAGCCCGCTATCACCATCCGCCGCAACGAAGAAAGGCCGCCATGGACAGTTCTCCCGCAAAGGTGACCTCAACGCGGCGAGGCTACTGGCTGAGCATGATGGCGCTGGTGGTCGCACTGCCTGCCGCGCTAGCCGCGCAGACGTGGGGAAGCATCAAGGACTGGCGCTCCCAACATTTGCGCCAGCCGCTATCTGGGACGTTGCGGCAGCCGATCGATTATGCCGGCGCAAGCTGGACCGTGACGCGCCTCATCAGACTGGCAGGCAGTGAGGGAAACGCCGTCGTCCTTGCCGAATTCGTAGCTCTCGCTGCTGACCCGAAGTCTTTCCATACGCCGAGCGCGTAGAGACCGATGAAGACCCAAGTTGCGTCCGTCGCTACGATCAGCAGCCGCCAGTAGGGGTACGAGGCGCGCGCATTCAGTCGCTTGGCGGCAAAACGCACTAGCCAGCATATGACGATCGACAGTACCACGCCGCTTGACTGAAGAATGGCGAAGATATCGACGCTTTTGCCGAGATCGGCCTGGGCCAGCGCCACGCGCGAATATTCGCGAACCGTATCGCCAAGGAAACCCCAGGCGGCATAGTAGGCGAAGAACGGCAGGATCGCGGCCGCGGTAATCGCCAGGACCGGCTCGCGTTTTGTTTCGTTCGCTTGCTTTTTCGCTTTTTGTCTCAGTGCCGCCACCGCCGGCATGTGCGGCCGGAGCACCACGAACATCATGACCAATACCGTCAGCTTAGCGAGAACCACCAGCGACAGTATGACCATCCCGCCTAACGGGAATTGGAGGCCGATCCTCACTGCGCCCTGAAGCAGCAGATCATGAGCGATCATACCGAGGCAGCCGACAAGCAACAGCTGCGGCCAGCACTGGGCAAGCAACCGCGCGGTTAACGCCAGCTGCCGGTATATGTCTTCAATCGTCGTGGTCATCGCGTCGGGGTGGCTTTCGTGCTCCGGTCCTGGACTTTAAGACCGCGTTCGCCAGACGGTCCTCCTCCATTCCTGTAGGCGGTTGCGTCAAAGTTCAAAACCACCTGAGGTTGAATTTAATCGGAGGTAACGCAAGTTTACCTCATCCGCTTTTCCGGGCCTGACCCGACGGGCATGTCCCAAAACCTGTGCAGGGTGCAAATGGCGGAGGGGAGGGAACTGCAATCCAACATTCTCCGTGCGCCGGCAAAACCGGCGGGCGGTAGCACTTCCACTCGGCGCGCCAGCACACCGCATCGCCGAAACCATCGCCCTTGGAGCGAATTTCTTCATCCCCCTGCCAACCGTGGCGCGCGGATCATTTCGGCTTCGCCAGAGAGCGTGGCGACCCACGCCGTCAGCTAACCACTTCTCGCGACGCGATAGAGGGGCAAAGAAAGCTTTGCGACAGAGCCCGTTTGGGCCCCAAGCGACACACACCGTGGCCAGCAACGGTAAGACTGTGATACCATTGCACAAATTGCGTCGCCGCCGGCAGACTGCCGTTCCCGCGAAGCCGGACAAGCGCAAGTGCTCAGTGTCGTAGGTCTCAACCCGTTCAACAAGTAGCTACGGATTATGGAACTTGTCTTCGCCCTTGGCCTGATCGCCTTCAAGGTCGCGTTGCTGATTGCGATCCTGCTGCTGCTGCCCTTGCCGCTGACGTGGCTCGAACGCAAGATCGCCGGGCACATCCAGCAGCGGATGGGGCCGATGCGCGTGGGGTGGCACGGGCTGCTGCAGCCGGTGGCGGACGGCATCAAGCTCTTGACCAAAGAGGACCACATCCCGGCCGAAGCCGACCGCTTCCTGTTCAAACTGGCGCCGATCCTGGCGCTCGCCCCGCCCTTCGTGGTGTTCGTCGCGATCCCCTTCGGCGAAAGCGTCTCGGTCCTCGGCGCGGAGATCACGCTCTACGTCTCCAACATGAACGTGGCGCTCCTTTTCGTCTTCGCGGTGATCGGGATCGAGGTCTATGGCGTCATCTTCGGCGGCTGGGCCGCGAACAGCAAATACGCGGTCCTGGGCAGCCTCAGGACTTGCGCGCAGATGATCAGCTACGAGATCCCGATGGGGTTCGCGGTCATCGGCGTGGTAATGCTGGCGCAATCCATGAGCCTGCTCGAGATCGTACGGGCGCAGGCCGATGTCTGGAACATCGTCTACCAACCGGTCGGGTTTTTCGTATTCTTCGTCGCCGGGCTGGCCGAAGCGCAGCGCATACCTTTTGACTTAGCGGAGGCGGAAGGCGATCTGGGGGCCGGGTTCCATACCGAATACAGCGGCATCCGCTTTGCGTTCTTCATGGTCAGCGAATACGCCGTCATGCTGCTGGTGTCGGTCCTGTCGGTCATCCTGTTCTTCGGCGGCTGGAACGGCGTGCTGATCCCGTTGCCGCCGCTCCTCTGGTTCGCGCTCAAGGTCGCGTTCTTCCTCTATGTGTTTATGTGGTTCCGCTTCACCTTCCCGCGCTATCGATACGACCAACTGATGGCGATCGGTTGGAAAGTCTTGCTTCCACTGTCACTGGGGAACATAATTATAACTGGTGTTGCTTTCCTTTAGGGATAGCAGCGGCTCGTAGCGAGGCGCTATGTCGCGCGCACTGGACAGAAGTGGAGCATGGATCGGCTGGGCGTTCTTCGCCGATCTGGCGGGCGCCTTGGCGCTGACCTTCGGCTACATGTTCTCCAGATCCGTGACCATGCAGTATCCTGACAAGGAAAAATGGTTGCCCTATTCGCGTTACCGCGGGCATCACTTCCTGACGCGCGACGAAGAGGGCGAGATCAAGTGCGTGGCCTGCGAGCTCTGCGCGCGGATTTGTCCCTGCGACTGTATCGAAGTCATTCCCTACGAGGACGAGAAGGGCAACCGGCATCCAGCAAAATTCGAGATCGACATGGCCCGCTGCCTGTTCTGCGGGCTGTGCGAGGACGCCTGCCCGGCCGACGCGATCGCGCTTGGCCAAGAGTACGAATTCTCGAGTTTTTCCTCGCGTGACCTGGTGGTCGGACGTGACGATCTGCTCGGCAAACCGGGCAAGGCGACGACCGGCGGCGGTGTGGTCGCGGCGCGCCTGAACACCGAACAGGACGTGCTGGTCGAGACGAGTGAGCCGCAGGGATACAACTGGTGGCGGAATATCCGCCGAACGTGAACGCGCGGTAGCCGTCAAGCCGGAGCACAGGAGGCTCAGATGCTTGTCTGCCAAATCTTGAAGACCAAATCTCCCGAGCTCATCTCGGTCACACCAGATCAGACGGTCGTAGAAGTCCTGCGGCTGTTTCGGGACAACAACATCGGATTCGTGGTCGTCAGCCGTTCGCCCGGGGAATGCCTGGGCACGCTGTCGGAGCGGGACTGCTGCTATGCGGTGGCTGAATACGGAATCGAGGCGCCCACAATGCGGGTCGCCGACATCATGAACCGCAGTGTGGTGACCTGTTCGACACAGGATTTGCTGCCCTTTGTGATGTCGCTCATGACCGACCGACGCACGCGCCATGTGTTGGTCATGGACGGCGACGCTTCTGTCGGCGTGGTGAGCATCGGCGACGTGGTCAAGCACCGGCTCGACGAATTGCTCCGTACCGAGCAAGCGTTGAGCGATTACATTGCCGGGACCCCTTATCACTGAGGATGCAAACCCGGGAGAGCCGATTAGGGTGAACTGCCCGGAAGCTCGGCGATGCCTAGGCCGCGATTTTCAGGGCGCGCCCCGACTCCGGTGGCGAAAGCAGCGTGCGCCTTTTGAACCTCCACCGGACAAGGGTATTCGCCCCGCCGCATAAGGCTGTTGAGACGCAGGTCTCTATAGTTTTCCGGCACGAACACGAGCCCCCCGGGAAAATGCCTGTTGACCTTGAGCTGCGCCCTCAGTTCGCCCTGGGTGGATCGTACGATCACCTGATCGCGATCCGAAAGGCCAAGCTGCGCGGCGTCCCACGCGCTCATCTCAACATATGGGTCATCCGCCACCGTATTTAGGATCTCCGAGCGTTCGGAAAGATATCCATTGTGGAACAGGCAGTTGCCGGTGACCAACATGAGCCGGTCGGCCGCATTCGGGTTAGGCGGAGGGGCGAAGAACTCGCCAGCCGGCGGCGTCGGGTCCGCCGTCGTGAATGCTCCGTCGGCGCCAAGCCCGTCCTGCGTCAGCCCTTGGTAGGCCGGAACCAGCCGGGCAATCTCGCGGAAGATTTCGCCTTGCATCGACGGCTGCAATATCTGGTTGCGGAGTGCGGCGACGAAGTCGAAAATTGCCAGATTGCCTCGCGCCTCGAATGCGGGTTCACGGAACTTGCAGACCTTCTGGATCCGGCCCTCGTTGTTGGTGAACGTGCCGGATTCCTCGCCATAACCCGCTGCGGGCAGGACGACATCGGCCAGGCCCACCGTATCCGTGAGGAACGTGTCCTGCACGATCAGGAGGTCGGCCGCATCAAGGGCCCGCTTCACGAATCCCCGGTCGGGATAGGCCATCAGGGGGTCGCTTCCGGCGATATAAAGCGCGCCTACCCGCCCCTCGTTACAAAGCGCCAGCATGGCGTCGAGATCCGCGCCCGGCTCAGGTGGAATTTCGGCGCCCCAGGCCCGTATGAGAGCTGTGCGCGCCGCATCATCGTTGACTGGGCGCAGCCCCGGCAGGGCCGCCGGCAGAACCCCCATGTCCCAGGCGCCCAGCTGGTTGGCTCGGTCGAAGAGGAACTGCATCGCCGGGCCCTTGCCGAGCACGCGGAGAACCCGCAACAGGTTGGTGAGCTGCTGCAGCGTTGCGCGCGCTTCGGAAAGCCTCAGAAGGTCGGCGCTGACAAGAACGGTGACGCTGCGGCCTTCCAGCAGCGCGGCGACCAGACGGTCCGGCCCGTTACTCTCTGCGGTCGCTTCCGGCCCACCGCTTGTCGCGCCCCTGTCGGCAAAAACGTCACGCGGCAAGGCCTGACCAGCCGCCGCCACCAGCCCGGCCACTACCGCGGCAAGGCTCGCTGCCTCACCGCCCGGCCGAACGCGAACGACCACCCGGGCATCGGCGTCCAGACGGGATGGTCGCGCCGAGAGCATGAGCAACCCGGTCTGCCGCCGCCGGGCGCTGTCTCGCAGCAGGTATTCAGTGACCGGGTTCTCGTCGGTCACGTTGCCACCGACGACAAGCACGCAGTCGTTGCCGATCACCTCCTCCAGCGGCGCGCGGGTGTAGAAGCCCGCCACCAACGGGCCGAGCGTCTCGAAGGGCGTGGACCAGCGCGACGAGCAGTCGATGTTGTTGGTCCGGAATACCATCCGCATCAGCTTCTGGAACTGATAAAGCACCTCGTTGGGCAGGCGCGGCGAGGCCAACCCGCCCGCAGCCTTGCTCTCGACGGCCGACAGGCCTCGGCGCAGGTAGTCCCCGGCTTCGTCCCAGGAAACCGGAACCAGTGCGCCGTCACGACGGATCATCGGCCGCTTGATCCGGTCCCGGCTCCCGACGAAGTCGAGGCCGAAGCGCCCCCGAACGCAGAGCGTTTCGCGGTTGACGCCATGCTCCCACTTCGAGCGGACCCGCATGAACTCGCCCTTGCGCGCGCCGACGGTGAGCTGGCAGCCGGTGCCGCAGTGCGGGCAGACCGTGTCGGTCTCGACCAGATCCCAGGGCCGTGCCTTGTAGCGATAGGGGAAGCTCATCAGTGCGCCGACCGGGCAGACCTCGACGCAATTGCCGCACTGGTCGCAACTCGCGAGACTGCCCTCGAAGCCGGTGACGGCGGTGTCCATGCCTTTTTCGATGGTGCCCAAGGCGACCGCGCCGACCACGTCCTCGCACATCCGGACGCAGCGCTGGCACTGGATGCAGCGGTTGACGTTCATGATGATGACCGGGCTGAGACGGATGTCCTCGGAGTGGAACACACGTTTGGCATCGCGGAACCGGCTTTCCCGGGGCCCGTATGCCATCACCATGTCCTGAAGCTCGCACTCGCCGCCCTTGTCGCAGATCGGGCAGTCGAGGGGGTGGTTGGCGAGCAGCATGTCGAGCATAGAAGAGCGCGTTTCGTCGATCAGCGGCGTGTTCGTCCGCACTACCATGCCGTCGGTGACCGCGGCGGCGCAGGAAGGCTGCAGCCGCCGCTGGCCTTCGATCTCCACCAGGCACATGCGGCAGGAGGCCAGCGCCGGCAGCCGCTTCAGATAGCAGAAGGTCGGGATTTCGATGCCCAAACGCTCGGCAGCCTGCAGCACCGTAGAGCCTGCCTCCACTTCCAGCGTTTGTTCATCGATCGTGACGCTAACCATGACTTCTTGCGGCCTTCTCCCTGCGCGCTCCTTAGTGAAACGAGCACCTGCCCTCCTCGATATGGGCGACGAATTCATGTTCGAAATGCGCCAGTGCCGCCCGCAGCCCCATAGCCGCGCCATCGCCCAGAGCGCAGAACGTGTTGCCGAAAATGCCCTTGCAGAGCGCCTCCAGCTGTTCCAGATCGTCCGGCACGCCCTGTCCCGCCTCGACCCGACGCAGCACTTTCACAACCCAGTTGAGCCCTTCGCGGCACGGCGTGCACTTGCCGCAGGACTCGTGGTGGAAGAACTCGATGATCCGGGTGGCGACCTTGACCATGCAGGTCGAGTCGTCGATCACGATCACCCCGGCCGAGCCAAGCATCGAGCCGACCGCAGCCAGCGAGTCGAAGTCCATCCCGACATCCAGCCCGCGCTCCGGGATCAGCGGCGCCGAGACCCCGCCGGGGATCACCGCCTTGATCCTGCGCCCCGGCGGCGGCCCGCCCGCGCGGTCCTCGACCAGTTCACGCAGCGATATGCCCATCGGCAGTTCGTAAAGGCCCGGTTTCCGCACGTGCCCGCTGAGGCAATAAAGCTTCGGACCGGGGCTCTTGTCAGGGCCGATGCCGCGAAACCAGTCCGGCCCCCGCGCCACAATATGCGGCACGCAGACCAGCGTCTCGACATTGTTGATCACGGTCGGGCTGGCGTAGAGCCCCGCGACCGCCGGAAATGGCGGTTTCAGACGGGGCTGCGCCCGCTTGCCTTCGAGCGAGTCGAGCATCGCCGTCTCCTCGCCGCAGATATATGCGCCGGCGCCGCAATGGATGTGCACGACGAAATTGAAATCCAAGCCCAGAATCCGTGTTCCCAGATAACCCTTCGCATGGGCCTCGGCGATCGCCTGCTCCAGCCGGTGGATCGCCAGCACGTATTCCCCGCGGATGTAGACATAGGCGGTTTCCGCCCCGATCGCGTAGGCGCTGATCGCCATGCCCTCGATTAGCTGGTGCGGATCACGCTCCATGATGATCCGGTCCTTGAACGTGCCGGGCTCGCCCTCATCGGCGTTGCAGCACAGGTATTTCGGCTTGTCGGCCCGTTTCGGCACGAAGCTCCATTTCAACCCCGTCGGGAATCCGGCGCCGCCGCGACCGCGCAGGTTCGATTGCTTGACGAGGTCGATGATCTCGTCGGGCGTGTGCTCGCGCAGCGCCTTCGCCAGCGCCTGGTAGCCGCCGCCGGCCTCATAGCTCGAAAGCAGATGGGTATCCGGCACGTCCATGTTTCTGAGAAGGACCGGTTCAAACATGGCGGCTACTCTCCCGGCGGTTCTGCGGCGGCGAGTTCGGCGCCGGTCGCTTGCCCCGCCGCCGCGCGCAGCCTGTCCACGAGCGCGTCGATCCGCGCGATGTCGAGGTCGCCGTGATAGTCGTCGCCGACCTGCATCACCGGGGCCATCTCGCAAGCGCCGAGGCATTCGACGGTCGAAAGCGTGAACAGCCCATCCGGGGTCGTGCCGCCCTTTTCGATCCCCAGCACCGTCTCCAGATGCCTCAGCAGGTCGTCGGATCGGCGCAGCATGCAGGAGAGGTTGTCGCAGAGTTGCAGGTGGAACAGACCCACCGGCTCGGTATGGAAGAGGGTGTAGAAGGTCGCCAATTCATAGACCCAGACCCGCTCGACACCGAGGATGTCGGCGACCTCTTCCAACACCGGGCCGGGCAGATGGCCATGTTCCTTTTGCGCGATCAGAAGCGCGGGCATGATCGCCGAGCGCTGGTCGGGATACCGCGCCGCCGCCGCCTCGATCTGTTCGCGCATGTTCATCGCGTCCAAAATCTCCTGCTACTTGTCCACCTCGGCCATCACAGGGTCGAGGCTGCCCAGCACGGCGATCATGTCCGCCAGGTAGCGGGCATTGCCGACCCCGAACAGTCCTTGAAGGTTGACGAATGACGGTGCCCGCACTTTCATCCGGAACGGTTTTTGCGACCCGTCGCTGATGATGTAGAACCCGAGCTCGCCCTTTGGCGCCTCGATCGCCGAATAGACCTCGCCCTTCGGCACCTTGAAGCCATAGGCCGATAGGTCGAAATGCTGGATCAGCGCCTCCATCGAGCAGTGCACTTTGTCCTTGTTCACCGGGAAAGCGATTGTCGGCATATCGATCTGGAACGGCCCCTCGGGCATCTGGTCGAGGCATTGTTCGATGATCCGGACGCTCTCGCGCATCTCCTCGACCCGGCATCGCCAGCGCGCGTAGCAATCGCCCTCGTCGCGGGTGATGACGTTGAAAGCCAACCGGTCGTAGATCTCATAGGGCTCGTCGCGGCGGATGTCCCAGTCGACGCCCGAGGCCCGCAGGTTCGGGCCGCTCAGGCCAAGATCGATGCCGTCCTCGGCGGAGATCACGCCGATCCCCTGCGTGCGCTTCAGGAACACCCGGTTGTTCTCGACCAGCCGTTCATAGTCGCGGATCCGGTTCGGGAAGATGTCGCAGAACTCCCTGATCTTGGGGAAGAATCCGTCAGGCAGATCCTCGCGCACGCCGCCGACCCTGCAGAAAGAGGTGTGCATACGCGCCCCGCTGATCATCTCCAACAGGTCCATGATCATTTCACGCTCGCGCATGGCGTAAACCAACGCGGTCATGGCGCCCAGGTCCATCGGCAACGCGCCGGTGATCAGGAGGTGACCGGAGATCCGCGCGAGTTCGGCCATCAGCACGCGGATATATTGCGCGCGGATCGGCGCTTCGATGCCCAGGAGCTTCTCCACCGCTAGCGCGAAAGCGAGGTTGTTCGAGGGCGGGCAGAGGTAGTCGAGCCGGTCGGTTAGCGGAAAAATCTGGGTGTAAGTGAAGCTCTCGGCCAGCTTTTCGGTGCCGCGGTGGAGGTAGCCGATGTGTGGGTCCACGCGCGCGACATACTCGCCGTCCAGCTCAAGGACGAGCCGCAGCACCCCATGCGTGCTGGGATGCTGCGGGCCGAGGTTGAGAAGCACCTCCTTTGTGTTGAGTGCTTCACCTGCCGGCCTGCTCAGTTCCGTGACTTCGGTCATCTCACTTCCCGGCGTCGAACGGCCTCCCTTATGGAATGTCCTTGGTGGCGAGATCGGGCTGCGTCGGCGGCGGGCCTTCCGCGCCAAACGGGTTCAGCGTATCCTTGTAGCCCCGGAGCGGAAAGTCCTTGCGCTGCGGAAAGCCCTCAAAGCCTTCCCACATGTAGATCCGGCGCAGGTCGGGATGGCCCTCGAACCGGATGCCATACATGTCCCAGGCCTCGCGCTCGTGCCAGTTGGCGGTCCGCCAGACCCCCGTCACCGACGGGACCCGCGGCGGATCGCCGAGGCGGCATTTGATCCGAACGCGCCATTTGTTCGGCAGCGAATAGAGGTGGTACACCGCCTCATAGCGTGGTGTGTCGGGGTAGTGATCGACGCCGCAGATGTCGGACAGGAAATCGAACCTCAGCGCAGGGTGGCCCTTCAGGAATTGGCAAAGCTCGACGATCATGTCAGGCGGTGAGGCGAAAGCGTGAACCCCACGCGAGAAGCCAAGCTCCTCGATTTCCCCCCCGAAACGTTCCGCGATCAGGGTGCGGATGAGGGACGTCTCCACGCTCATGAGGCTGCAACCCGATCCAGAGGCGTCCCGGCCAGCGCGCGGGACCTCTTGATCTTCTCTTGGAGCAGAAGGATGCCATGCATCAGTGCCTCGGGCCGCGGCGGGCAGCCGGGCACATGCACGTCCACCGGCACGAAAGTCTCCGCCCCCTGTACCACGGCGTAGGTGTTGTAGACCCCGCCCGAGATCGCGCAGGTGCCCATGGCGATGACCCAGCGTGGCTCCGGCATCTGGTCGAAGAGCCGGCGCACGACCGGAGCGAACTTCCGCGTCACCGTGCCGGCGATGATCATCACGTCGGACTGGCGCGGCGAAGGTCGAAACACCACGCCGAAGCGGTCGAGGTCGTAGCGGGCGCAGCCGGCCGAAATCATCTCGATGGCGCAGCAGGCAATCCCGAAGGTCTCGGGCCAGAGCGCCGACCGCCGGCTCCAGCTGATGACGCTGTCGGCGGTGGTGAACAGCACGCTGTCGCGGATCGTTTCGCCTACTCCTCCCATTCCAGCGCTCCTTTCAGCCAGGCGTAGGCGAAGCCCACGATAAGCAGCAGCATGAAGACAAACATCTCGACATAGCCGACGAGCCCGATCTCCTTCAGCACGACCGCCCAGGGAAACAGGAACATCGCCTCGACGTCGAACACCACCAGCAGGATTGCGAGGATGAAGAACTGCACCCTGAAGCGGCCCCCGGCGGCCTCGCCGGCCGGGTCCATACCGCACTCATAGGGCATGTTCTTCGCGGGATAGGGGTTGGACGGGCGCAGGAGCGAGGAGACGAACAGCGTCGCCACGGCCACCAGCACAATTCCGGCGACCATGAAGAGAACCGGCAGGAATTCCATTCCAGTCATGTCGCGCTGCCCCGGTCACCCACCGAGGGCTTGCTCAAGCTGCGACCGACCAATCTTCTGGCCGGCGGTGCGGCCCTCGTGCAGCGACTAGGGCATCCTTTCGTAGCGCCAAGAGTATTCGGTTGGCCGGTTCATTGCAAATCCAATCGTAGTCAACCGCCGAACACGGAACTCTGGGCAAGCCTCAGAAACCACGCCGGAAACAGTCCGATGCCGATGGTGCCGGCGGCGGTCAAGGCGAGCGTGGCGCGGACGGACGGCGTCAGGGCAGGCTCGAACGCGCGCTCCGGCTCGCGCATGTAGATCACCATGACGATGCGGATGTAGAAGTAGGCGGCGACGGCGCTCAGCAGCACCGCGATCACCGCCAGCGTGACGAAACCCCGCTCGACGAGCGCCACCAGCACGTAGAACTTGGCGAAGAACCCGGCTGTCGGCGGAATGCCGGCGAGCGAGAACAGGTAGAGCAGCATCAGAAGCGCCAACCCGCGATGCGACTTGGCGAAGCCGGCGTAGTCCTCGATGACCTCGCCGGAGAAATCGCCATTCCGCATCATGATGACGATGCCGAAGATACCGAGATTCATGAAGGCGTAGATCAGCAGGTAGAGCATCACGCCGGCAATCCCGTCGGCGCCACCCGCCACCACGCCGAAGAGCGCGAAGCCCGCATGGGCGATGCTGGAATAGGCGAGCAGGCGCTTGAAATTGTCCTGCACCAGCGCCACGAAGCTGCCGAGCGCCATCGTCACCACCGCGATCACCGCGACGATGATCCAGGCGTCGGAAGCGGCGACCAGCGGGTTGAGGAACACGCGCAGGATCACCGCGAACCCCGCCGCCTTGGGGGCGACCGACATGAAGGCCGTGATTGTCGTCGGCGCGCCTTCATAGACGTCCGGCACCCACATGTGGAACGGCACCGCGCCGACCTTGAAGACCAGCCCCGCGACGATGAAGACCACCGCCAGGAGCAATCCGGGATCGAGCGGGTCGCCGGTCACCGCCGCAGCCATCCCGTCCAGCTGCGTCGTGCCGGTGATCCCGTAGATCAGCGAGACGCCGTAGAGGAAGATTCCCGTCGAAACCCCGCCGAGAACCACGTATTTCAGCGCCGCCTCGTTCGACCGCCGCTCCTTCCTGAGGAAGCCGGTGAGCACATAGGTCGAGAGCGCCGTCAGCTCGAGGCCGACATAGATCGACAGAAGATCGGTTGCCGAGGCCATGATCATCATGCCGGAAAGCGCAAAGAGCAGCAGGACATAGTATTCGCTCAACGCGATCTCCTCGATCTCGGCATATTTTCGCGACAGGAGGAACGTCAGGATGGTCGAAAGGTAGAACACCATCTTGAAGAAGACCGCGAAGCGGTCGGCGATAAACATGCCCGAATAGGCCGGCCGCACCTCGCCCGCCAGTAACAGTGTCGCCAAGGCCGCAACCAGCACGGTCGCAGCGGAAGCCCAGACGAGGAAATACCCCTGTCCCTTTGGCACAAGCTGTCCCAGAATCAGCAAGATGCAGGCCCCAGTGACCACCACGATCTCGGGCAGGCTCGCTAGGATCGACTGGAAAAGCGTGGCAGCGGTCATTGGCCGCCCCCGTTAGAATGCACCTGCGTGAGCAGATGCCTCACCGAAGGCCCGATGATGTTGAGAAAAGGTTTCGGATAGAGCCCGACCCAGAGCACGAAGACCGCCAGCGGCAGGATCGCCACCAGTTCGCGGGCGTTTACGTCGCGAATCTTGAACCGCACGCCGATGCTGGCTGGACCAAGCGCGACTTTCCTGTACATGCCAAGCAGATAGGCCGCGCCCAGCAGTGCCCCCAAAACGGCGGCCGCGCCGACGGCCAGATTGGCCGCAAACGCGCCCGACAGCACCAGCAACTCGCCCACGAACGAATTCGTTCCCGGCAGCGCCATCGACGACAGGGTGAACAGCGCAAGAAACGCGGTATAGACCGGCGCCGCCTTCATCAGCCCGCCATAATCCGCGATGCTGCGGGTATGGGTCCGCTCGTAGATCAGGCCGACGAACAGGAACAACGCGCCCGTCGTTACGCCATGATTGAACATTTGCAGGATGCCGCCCTCGAGCCCGCGGAGGTTCAACGTGAAAATACCCAGCGTCACGAAACCCATGTGGCTGATGCTGGAATAGGCCACCAGCTTCTTGAGGTCGTCCTGCGCCAGCGCGAGTAACCCGCCATAGACGATTGCGAGCGCCGAAAGTGAAAGCATTAGCGTCGAATAATACAGCGACGCCTCCGGCAGCATCGGCAGCGAGAACCGCAGGAACCCGTAGGCGCCCATCTTCAGGAGAACGCCGGCGAGGATGATGCTACCCGCCGTCGGCGCCTGCACATGGGCGTCCGGCAGCCAGGTATGGACCGGGACCATCGGCACCTTGACCGCAAACGCGATCAGGAAGGCGAAGAACAGCCAGGACTGGACCCGGAACGGCAAATCCTGCGCCGTCAGGGCGCGGATGTCGAAGGTTTCGCCGCCGTGGAAATAGAGCACGATGACACCGATCAGGAACAGAAGGCTGCCCGCCAGCGTGTAGAGGAAGAATTTGAACGCCGCATAGACCCGGCCGTCGCCGCCCCAGACGCCGATGATCACGTACATCGGGATCAGCATCGCCTCCCAGAAGACGTAGAACAGGAACAGGTCGAGCGCGCAGAACACCCCCAGCATCAGCGCCTGCATGGTGAGCAGGCTGACCATGAACTCCTTCACCTTGCGGTCGATCGCCACCCACGAGGCGAGCACGCAGATCCAGCCCAACAGCGCGGTCAGGAACACGAAGAGCGCGCTGATTCCGTCGATGCCAAGCGAGTAAGTGATCCCGAGCGCGGGCACCCAGGGGCGCGTCTCGGTGAACTGCATCTCGTGGGTAGTGGTGTCAAAGCCGGCCAGCATGACGATGCAGAGAGCGAAGTCGAGGACGGTGACGCCCAGCGCCGTCCACCGCACCGCATCGTCGTTGCGGAGAAACATCAAAACCGCTGCCCCGGCGGCGGGCATGAACACGATGAGGCTAAGCAGCGGGAACGCCATCGCACCCCTACCGCCACACCACGGCGAAGACGGCGATGGCTGCGATCACACCGACGATCATGGCCAGCGCGTAATGGGTCACGACGCCGGTCTGCAACTGTCGCAGCGCGCCGCCACCGCGCAGGATCGAACGGGCGACGCCGTTGACGACGGCGTCCACACCGTTGAGATCGATCCGCAGTCCGGCCCGTGCGGTTCCGTGCAGGAAGGGCAGCACCGCGCTCTCGGAGATGTCGCTCACCGCCTGCTCGTAACGCGCCAGCGGTTTTTCGGCGAGCCACATGAAGTGCCGCGCGCCTTTGCGGTAGAACCAGTCGGTGTCGATGCTGATCGTGTTCTCGGGGTCGAGCGCCCTGAGGAACAGCACGAAACCCAATGCGGTGAACATCAGTATGCCGAGGCTCTCGGTGATATGGACGCCGGTGTAGGGTTCGAAGTCGACCCGATAGGGCAGAAGCTCGTAAAGTGGCTGGGGGAACACCCCGATCGCGATGCACAGCACCGCAGCCATGCCCATCGCAACGAGCATATTGCGGGGCGGCTCCCGCGCCTGAAGCCCCCGGTCGGTGCCGAAGAACATGTAGTAGGGCAGCTTCAGCCCGGTGTGCAGGAAGGTCCCCGACGACGCCATCGTCAGCGCCAGCACCACCAGCGCGCGGTGATCCTGCCCGGCGGCGGCCACCACCATCGATTTGGTCACGAAGCCCGAGAAGAACGGAAATGCCGAGATTGCGAAGGCGCCGACCATGTAGAGCGCCACGGTCAGCGGCATGGTCCTGTAGAGCCCGCCGAGCTCGGTGAGCTTGCGCCGCCCGGTGACGTAGATCACCGCCCCCGCACCCATGAACAGGAGCGCCTTGTAGAGGATATGCGCGAAGGCATGGCTGGAAGCCCCGTTCACCGCCATCTCGGTACCGATGCCGACGCCCGCCACCATGTAGCCCACCTGGCTGACGATGTGATAGGCCAGGAGCCGCCGGCAGTCGTTCTCCAGCACCGCGTAGACGACGCCGTAAAGCGCCATGATGGTGCCGAGCCAGATCAGAATCTCGGTCCCCGGAAACGCCCGCGCCAGCACGTAGACGGCGGTCTTGGTGGTGAAGGCGCTCATGAACACCGCCCCGGTGACGGTCGCCTCCGGGTAGGCGTCAGTCAGCCAGGCGTTGAGCGGCGGCACCGCGGCGTTGAGCATGAACCCGGCAAGGATCAGGTAGGCGGCGACGTCCATCCCCCCCTCGATCGGGCCGAAGAGCAAAGAGCCGGTGGCGAGCCCGTGGAGAATGACGCCGCCGAGCAGGACGACGCCGCCAGTGATATGGACCATGAGGTAGCGGAACGCGGCGCGGATCGCCTGCTCGCCTCCCTGGGCGAAAACCAGATAGGCAGAGGCAAACGCCATGGCTTCCCAGAACAAGAACAGGGTCAGGTAGTCGCCAGCAAACACCACGCCGAGCGCGCTGCCAGCATAGACGAACGCCGCCACATGCTCTCCGGCGCCCGTCAGGTGCAGCGCATAGACCATGCCGATCAGCGCCATGATGGTGAAAACGGTGGCGAAGACGATGCTCAGCTTGTCGACCTTCGCAATCAGGATTTCCTGCCCGATGAACTCCGCCACGCCGTAGCTGCCCGGCTGCGCGGTGAGCACGGCGAGGATCGCCAGCGCCGGGATCAGCAGCAGATAGGCCTTGCGGATTGATCCTTTCAGGAAAGGGATCGGCAGGGCGCCAAGAATGAACAGCAGGGCGGGATGGACGAAGTCAATCATAATAGTCCTCGCGCCGCATCAACCCGCCCCGATGGCCGAGGAACTTGGAGACGAAGATCAGCAGGACGCAGGACAAGAAGCCATAGACGGCCGACCAGCCCGGCAAGCGGTCCCACAGGTATTCAGCGTGTTCGCGGGGGACCAGAAAATCGGCGATGACGATCAGAACGAGCGCCAGATAAAACAGCCGGCGGCGTTGCTCCGCGTATCTCGCCTCACCAAAGAAATCGACGACACGCCTGATCATCTGACCACTCCTTCCGCCAGGGTGAGAAAATAGCCGGGGAAAATACCCATCGACACCGACAGGATCGCGGTCGCGACCAGCGGGATCGTCACCATCGGAATTTCACGGACCGTCGCCGGACTTTCCTGTGTCTCCGTCCCGAAAAAAGCGACATAGCTGACCGGCAGGAAGTAGGCGGCGTTCAGGACCGAACTCACCAAGAGCACGACCAGGAACGCAATCTCCCCCGCCTCCACCGAGCCCAGCGCCAGATACCACTTGCTGACGAAGCCCGCGGTCGGCGGCACCCCGATCATGCTGAGCGAGGCCACGAAGAACGCCCCCATCGTCCAGGGCAGCCTGCGGCCGATGCCGGCCATGTCGCTGATGTTCCGCTTGCCAGACGCGCAATAGATCGATCCGGCGCAGAAGAAGAGCGTGATCTTGGAGAAGGCGTGCGCCGCGATGTGAATGATCCCGCCGACCATCGCGACCGGCGAGAGCAGAACCGCGCCCAGCACGATGTAGGAGAGCTGACTGACCGTCGAATAGGCGAGCCGAGCCTTCAGGTCGTCCCGCGTCAGGGCGTAGACCGACGCCATCAGGATCGTGAACGAAACCAGATAGGCCGTGGCTACGCCAAGGCCCAACTCCCCGACCAGCCCTGTGCCGAAGACATGGAAAACCACCCGCAGCACGCAGAACACGCCCATCTTGACCACGGCCACTGCATGCAGGAGCGCGCTGACCGGCGTTGGCGCCACCATCGCGGCAGGCAGCCAGGCGTGCATCGGCATCACCGCGGCCTTGGCGAAGCCGAACAGATAGCAGAAGTAGACCACGGTCAGCAGCGCCGGCGAGGCATCGACCCCGGCTAGCAGCCCGCCTGGCACGAAGTCGAGCGACCCCGCCAGATGGTAGGTCAGCGCCAGCGCTGCGAGCAGGACGCTCTTCGACGCGCCCATCAGATAGACGAGGTACTTCCGGCTGCCCGTCCATCCCTCTTCGTCCTCGTGGTGATAGACGAGCGGATAGGTGACGAGGCTGAGCACCTCGTAGAAGATCACCAGCGTGAACAGATTGGCGGCGAAGGCGCCTCCGACGGCCGCCGCGAGACTGGCGGCAAAGCAGGCGAAGAACCGGGTCTGCGCGTGCTCGTTCAAGTGGCGCATGTAGCCTATGGAATAGATCGCCGCCACGATCCACAAGAGCGACGAGACGGTGGCAAACACCATGCCGAGCGCATCGACCCGGAAAGCGAAGTCAATCCCCGGCAGAATCTCGAACAGGCGCAAATCGACCGTCCCGCCCGCCAGCACCACGGGCGCCATCGAGGCGACAATTGCGAACATGGCGATCGCGGCCAACGGCGAGACGACATCGCGGAGTTTCTCGCGGTTGTTCAGAAGGAGAACGGCCAGGGCCGCCAGGCCCGCAACGCCGACGGCAAGCAGCGGCCGGATCGATATCACCGGTTCCAAGCCGCTATCCTTTCAACATGGTCACGTCGTCGACCTTGAGAGTGGACTTGTTCCTTACGAGGGCAACCAAGATGCCGAGGGCGACGGCAACCTCCGCCGCGGTGATTGCGATGACGAAGATCGCGAATATCTGCCCGCGGAAATCGTCGTCGTAATGCCCGAAAGCGATGAAATTGATGTTGACCGAGTTGAGCAGGAGCTCCAGCGACATCAGCACGACCAGGATATTGCGCCTGAGCAGTACGCCTGCTGCTCCGATCACGAACAGGACCACTCCGAGCAAAATATACCACGAGAGCGGAACCATCACCCCTGCTCCTTCCGCGCCAGCACAATGGCGCCGACCAGGGCGGCCAGCAGGATGACCGAGGCGGCTTCAAACGGCAGGAGATAGTCGGCGAAAAGTGTCGTGCTGAGTTGCCTGATCTGATCGCCGCCGCGCACAACGACGGGCTCCGTGACCGAAAAGCGGTCGCTCCAGAGGACCAGCACAAGCATCTCGACCCCAAGCAGGACGAGCAGCACCATGGCCGGCAGGTTGCCGCCCGGCACGAAGCGCTGCAACACCGCTTCGCGCACATCGATCATCATGATCACGAACAGGAACAGGACCATGATCGCGCCGACATAGACAAATATCTGGATGACCGCGAGCAACGGCGCCTCGAGCAAGACGAAGATTGCCGATATCTGCAGGAAACACGCCATCAGCGCCAATGCGCTGTGAACCGGATTCCGCGCCAGGACCACGGTCAGTGCCGTGATCACGGACGCCGCAGCGAACAGAAGAAAGAACGCCTGATCCATCGACGCCGACCCTCCGCCGCGATCTGTCGCTCGGCGCAAGACGGCCGGGTTTGAGATAGCTGCGCACTTCAGATGCGTCTACAAATTGTGCCCTAGTATCGAATTTTTCTCAAGATTACATGGTTTGGCGCTACGTTATGCCCAAGTCTCAGCATCTGATACGGTGTGCGATCCCGCAGCCTGCCTATCCGTTATTCAGGCTGCCGAAGGAGGTTCGGGCACGGGATCAGAAACCCTGAAAAAAGGACGTCGCGGCCAGACGGCGGGCCTTTGGCGAGCTTACCCCGCCCAGATGTAGTGAATAATCTCTTCGGCCTCGCGCTCGACCTCCTCGATGCGCTTCTTCACCACGTCGCCGATCGAGACGATGCCGTCGAGTTGGCCGTTCTTTACCACGGGCAGGTGGCGGAAGCGGCCTGTGGTCATGATCTCCATGACCTGGTTGATCGTGTGGTTCTCGGTGCAGAGGTTGACCTTGGCGGTCATTGCGTGACGGACACTCTGCTGCAGGGCCGCAGCCCCATACTTGTCCATGGCGCAGACGATGTCGCGCTCGGACACGATGCCGACCACCTTGCGATCACCATTGGTAACGACCAGTGCGCCAATCCTGTGTTCGGCGAGCCTGTTGATCGCCACGGCGAGCGTCTCGTTCGGGCCGATCGTCTCGACGGCTCGACCCTTGTCCTCGAGAATCGCTTTGACGTTCATGGCTTCCTCCAAGCGCTGCTACGCTCCAGCCCTCCACCCCGTCTCCCTCTCGGTGCATTTCTGCGCCATCGTGCGCCGCGCGCCTTGATATTTCAAGTCCGATTTGCGCGCTCAGGCACCAGTGCTTCCTGGCGGTAGGCCTTCATGATTGGCTCACACAAACCGCCGCCTGCTACAGGGGTCGCCTTGCCGGCGCCGATGCTCATCGATCAGCCGAGAGCGCCGAGCGCCAGACTCCTTCCTCGATGCCTAGAACTTCGCAAAGCGACTAAAGACCCTCAGGGGCCATCCTTCGCATTGGTGCTATCGCCGCAAATCAGCCGATGCTTGCCGAGCGTCCAGACATCGCCGGGGAGGGTGGTTGGCTGCTCCGGCGGGTCAGGCACGTCATCTGGATCGGTAAGGCCAGGTTTACCAATGTTGGTCAGGCGGCAATTTCCAAATCGTGGAAGCCGGTGAGGGACAGATCGAAGCCAAGCTCGCCCAGGTCGGCCAGTTCGAGACCCAGCAGTTCGGTGTCCCAGCCGGCATTGAGCGCCAGCTTGTTGTCGGCTATGACCAAGACTCTTTTCTGCGCCTCGCTCAGGCCAAGGAGTTCGATAACGGGTACTTGCTGCAAGCCGAGCTTTCTCGCTGCCAGGAGGCGGCCGTGGCCAGCTATGATACCGTTCGCGCCGTCGACCAGGACCGGATTCGTCCAGCCGAATTCCCGGATCGAGGCGGCGATCTGCGCCACCTGGGCATCGGAGTGGGTGCGGGCGTTCTTCTCGTAAGGGATCAGAGCCGCGGCAGGACGGTACTCCACTGCGAGGCGAGGAGGAGCATTCCCGACGCCGCCGATTTGACCGACAGCAGGCGGAGAGATAGCAGCCCCATCCGCCACAGGCGCGAAAACGATAAGGGCTTCATCGCCGTGCTCCACCTGCATCGGAGTTCCTTTCCGTGCAGGCTCATCGGCCAAGTACGTCCGCCTGCTTCAAGTCTCGATTATAGCAGGGCCGCTATGTGTCTGTCCTCTCTGCTGTTCTTCGTGGGAGAACGATTGTTTGCGAAGAACTTCGATCGGCCCATGCAACGGGGCGTCCTGCGCCGGTCCCGCCGCTTCAAATTTATGTGGCTGACCACGGTCCAGATTGGTGACCCGCTGTCCCCATGCCCTGACAGTGGGACAGTTTCTAGAGGCGGCCTACTTTAGATTAGCTTGCACTGTAGTGGCGCTTGCCATGTGCTCTGTAAATCCACACGGCATGGAGATCGTTGAAGTCTCAAATGCGGTCCAGAATCAGACGTTCAAGAACCTAAAAAGCGGCGGGCCTGCTTCGGATGGTTAGGGCCAGGAGCGCCTCCGAAAGGCGTTTCTTCGCCCGTTCGACCCCGTTCTCGTCGATTGCCTCAACATCGAGGAACAAGTCGAGGCCAGTCGCGTGCTCGCTGATGACCTGAGGGCGCTGGGCCAGTTCCCCCAGGAGGCCCTCGACTTCGTAGGGGACAACCTCCCGGCTGATCCCCTTCATGGCAATCGGTGCTAACGGACGCGCCCGGACAAGGTCGCGGACGAGCGCGTAAGTCTCATAGCTGAGGCAGATGCCGCCGGGCTCGGCAATCGACTGCAGACGGGCCGCCAAGTTCGCTTCGGCCCCAATGATCGTGTAGTCCATCCGATCATCGGAACCGAAGTTCCCAACGTTGCAATAGCCCGTGTTGATGCCCATGCGAACTCGGAAGGGCCGTTCAACTCCGCGGTCATGCCACACCCGGTTCAACTGCTCCAGCCGATGCTGCATGTCGACAGCCATGCGCAAGCAGGCTCTCGCGTCTTCCTCGACGCCTTGCGTCTCGGGGTCTCCGAAGAACACAAGAAGCGCGTCGCCGATGAACTTGTCGATGGTGCCGCCGTGTTTGAGCGCGATTGTCGACATCTCGGTGAAGTACTCGTTGAGGAGAAGCGTCAAGTCCTCCGGCTGGAGCCGTTCCACGATCGCGGTGAAATCCTTGACGTCGGAGAAAAAGATCGTGAGCTTCTTGCGCTCGGTCGCGATGGTGACGTCCTTCTGGCCGCTGAAGATGCTTTTGTAAATTTGAGGCGAAAGATATTTGGCGATCTTCAATGAAATCGCGGCCAGGAAGTCGTTTGCCTCGGAAAGCTCCTTGTTGATGCCCTGAACCAAGGCGGACTGCCGACGCTGCAGGAGAATGAACGTCAGGCCCGCCGCCGCCGCGAAGCCGAAATATAGGAGCAGATACTTGAAGGTGAGGACATTCGCAGCGATAGGCTGATTGACTGATATCTCCTGGATCCCTCGGACATCCCCTACCTTCCAGTCCGTCTTGGGGCTGTCCGGGTGTGAGTTATGGCAGGTCACGCAGACTTGTCCCATTACAACAGGGGCCGCGGCGCGGACGTGCCGGTCAAACAGCGAACCCGAGACTTCGATGATCGGCTCCCTCGGGTTGGCGCGCAAAGCAAGGATCGCATTCCGCTCGAATACATCGAGCTGGTGGGGGTCTCGACCTTTGAAAGGTAGATCCGAGACGAACCGATATTTGACGGACCCATCGTGAGCGCTGATGCGCTTGCCGAGTTCGATCGAGAGGGTTGCTGGAATAGGGATCGCACCTGGAACGTCCCGGTAGTTGTGCGTCGCGGTCACGGCGTCGTCTGCTTGCAGCACGCGTCCCACAACGTCGCTGCCGTAGAATCCGCGCATTTCATCGATGATCCGGCTGATTTCGCTGGCTTGCGTGCGCAGCATCCGTTCCGATAGGTCTCGCAGGTCGAGCCAGGCTGCGACGGGCAGACCTATAAGGCCGATGACCACTGCCGCCACCAGGAGCGGTCCCATGGTTCGCTGCTGACGCGCAATCTGTTCACCCAGTCCGGCCATTATCCAAGCGCCCGGCAGTCATTAGCATCTGAATTATAGCTCATTCCCGGCACGGTACCTAGCGCCAGTCTTGGCTCGATGAAAACACGTCAGTCCTGCAACAACGGATCGACCTTGAGCGGTTGTTGCTAAGCCCCACCGTCACAGCGGATTTCGCATTCTGGCGCTAGACGGGCCGTGAATCAGTGAAGGGGAAGTCGCAAAGTCGGTTGTGGCCCGGAATGCGCTCCGGCAAGGTTGAGACTTCTGCGGCCGGAGAGCGCGCCGGAAAAGCAAGTGTCCCGCGAAGCGTATCCTTCGGCGCCCGGCCAACTGCGGACTGTTCTCATCCTTGGAGAAGGAACGCTCAAAGCCACTGTCCGAGAGCATCGCTCGAAAAAGAGGTCACCGGTTTTTCGAACAAAGCGATGCGCAAACAAGAAGTTACAGCGGTGCGCTTGATCTCGTTTTCACGCGCACCGCTGTGGGCGCCGGATCAGATCACGAAAAAATCGTCGGCCAGCAGCGTCGGCCTGTTCGTCAGCGTCGCGAGCTCTGTCATGCCGCCTGCGACGTTTCCGTTGGAATCGTAAAACAACGCACCCGTAACCTCGTCATAGACGATGTGGTCGTCGGCGTCGTGCGCGCTAGTCCCAGCGAAGAAGTACCTTGGCTCGAGGGCTCCCGTGGTGGCTCCAAGCCCCTGCATTACCGAATTCTGGAGCCTGAATGCATCGGCCGTATGGTCGAAATCCGTGATGATGTCGCGGTTGGCCACTGAGAGCGGCGCGCTGAAAACGAAGGAATCGTTGCCGGCGCCACCAGTAAGCCAGTCAATGCCCAGGCCGCCCGTTAGTGTATCGTTGCCACCCCACCCAAGCACGGAATCATTGCCTCGGCCGCCGTCCAGTTTGTTGTCGCTGTCGTTGCCGTCGAGCACGTTGTCGAGGGAATTTCCCGTGGCTCCGACGTTGGCGTTTCCGGTCAGACGCAGATTTTCTACCAGCCGGCGATCGACCGCCAGTGAGTACGTGACCAAGCTGAAAATCTGGTCGAGGCCCGCTTCGTCGATGACGTTGTCCAGTACATTGTCCACATAATAGGTATCGTTGCCGGCACCGCCATTCATCAGGTCGGCCCCGGTCCCGCCATCGAGAAGGTCGGCGCCATCATAGCCCGCTAACCGGTCGCTACCCGCCCCGCCCCTTATGGTGTCGTTGCCGGCAAGGCCGTCCAGCGTGTTGTTCCCATTGTTCCCGGTCAGCTCATTGTCGGAAGAATTGCCGCGACCATTGATAGCGCCAAGGCCGATGAGGGTCAGATTTTCGACATAGGATGGCAGTGAATAGGTGCTCGAGCTGAACACCCAATCGTTGCCCGCCGCATCGCCCTCGACCACGCGGTCGAGCGCATGGTCGACATAGTAGGTATCGTTGCCTGCGCCGCCCTCCATCTTGTCGATTCCGACCCCGCCGTCGAGCAGGTTGCTGCCAGCGTTGCCGACCAGCGTGTTGTCGAGTTCGTTACCCATCACGTCGATGTCGGCAACGCCGGTGAGTGTGAGCTGCTCTATTTGCTGGCCGGACAGCGAATACGTCATCGAGGTGATGACCAGATCGATTCCGGCGCCGTCAGCCTCAATGACTACGTCGAATGCGTCATCGACGCGGTAGGTATCGTTGCCGAAACCGCCGGACATTTTGTCAGCACCAGCTCCGCCGTCCAGAACGTCATCAAAGCTGCCGCCGTTCAGGATATCCGCCGCATCCGTCCCGGTCAGGTGCTGCTCCATCACGTCCGGCGCGGCATAGGCGCGCACGTAGTCGATGACCATCTTGTAGGTGCCGGACGCCCGCTCGACCTCAAGGGGATTCATGGCAAGCGAGGCTATCATATAGAGCGGCGTGCGGAAGGACTCGCTCATTGGAAAGCGGCTCAGCTCCTTGCCGTCATAGTACACGGTGATCCAGTCCGTCGTGATCCTCGCGCCGTAGGTGTGAAACGCCCCGTCGAACAGCGAACTGGCGAGGCCCGTATAGTTGCTTTCCCAGGCGTGGCTTTCCTTATTGCTCAAGTGCACCGCCTGGTGATGACCATCGGGATCGCCCCCATACGCTTCAACGATGTCGACCTCGACGCGTGGCACAGTCTGATCGGGCGACAGCATCCAGAAAGCCGGCCAGGCTCCCGCCCCGCCGTGAAAGGCTGCGCGCATCTCGAAGTACCCGTACTCTTGCGCGAAACCCTGGCCGGCGCTGTTAACCGTTTGCATCGTTCCAGACTGCCAGACGCCGTCCACCTGCTTCATGGTAATGGTCAGCTTCCCGTCAGAGACGGAGAACGGATTCGTTGCCCCCACCGGCGACATGAACGTGGCGGCCCCGTAGGGGGCGTGCACAGGCGCGAACCAGTTGCCGGTGCCGTTGTTCGGCACGACATCCATCGTATTGAACTCGTCAGAAAAGGAGAGGTTGAAACCGGTGAGGTTCAGCTCCGATCCCTTGTACTGTCCAGTCCAATCGCCAGGAAGAGCAATCGCAGCCATTGATGGGCTCCTCGTTCGCGCAACATTTTCGCGGTGACCCACCAAGATCTAATCGTCCATTTGTTAACGGAACGGAAATGGACACCGATTCCGCCGCAAATGGGGTCAGTGCGGTTATCCCCAGCGCTTCACGAGAAATTTGGGAGAAGTCGCAAATCGGTTGACGTAGCCGGCACACGATACTGCGAATCCTCCATGGCGCATGATCCGATCGACACGCTGGGCAAGGCGACCCGGCACAACATGCTCGTCAAAGCCGAGTGCATCTGCGGGAACGTGCGCTACTGCCGTTCCGCCGATCTGATAATGGTCTATGGCGGAGGCGCCGACCCGCTGAAACTCAAGTTCGATTGCACCCGCTGAAAGCCTGAGATCAAGTCACATTGCCAGAGGTGCATCCCGAGCACCTGCCCAAATGATTGATGATCCACAAGCCGATGAAAGGTCCTGACGGCAAGATCCACTGGCACGCGGAAAGATTCCGAGGGTGAGCCCCATCAGTGCAACATTCCTTCTGTCCGCATGTTGGTTTGTGAGCGCGTCGTGCGCTTAAGACAGGAGAAAGGAATATGAAACGAATTCTTTTGAACCTCGGCCGTGTTGGCGCTTTCCGCCGGGCTTTCCTTTGTCCAGACGACGAGCGGAACTTCGGGCGGAACCTCCACGACCACAACCACGCCCAGCACCGATCAGGGGACTGACACCACCACCACCAGCGGCACGAACCCGAACTCGGCCAAGGATCGCGCGCCTGGCCAGCAGCCCGGCAGCGCGCAGGAGGCCGCCCCTGGTCAGCAGGACACGGGCGCCAAGACCGCCGCCCCCAGGCAAATGAAGAAGACCACCGAAGATTGCTGATTGGCAACGCCATACAAGGGGAAGGCCGGCGCCGCTTGGGGGGCGTTGGGGTAGAATGCCTGTAGGGCGCCGGCCTGGCGGATTGGGGTCCGCCGTTGGATAGTATCAAACTTGGCGATTCGAGTAACTCCGTGATCGCGGAATGTGAGGAGGCGGTCGACGACGCTCAGTCCTTTGCATCATCACCGTCTTGCACAGAGCCATCGTTTTTATCTGCCGGGCTCTCTAACCCGGCCAGTTGCCGGTCGGCCATTTCTTTAGCGAGGTCCACCAGGGCATCGACCTTTTGCATCTGGTCCACGTCACCGCTATTGGCGACGCGTTTCCGGATCGTCGCATCGCAATGCCCCTTGGGCGGCTATTAGCCTGTACTTTTCGAAGATCGCTAGCTTCTGCGGATAGGTGATCCGTACCTTGGCGTTGCACCCGTCGCATCTGAAGTGCGCGATCGTTCTTAGCGCAGAGCCCTTCCTTACCGCCGGATGCGAGCAACCCGGACAATCGAAAGTGAGCGCAACATCAGACAAGTCTTGGGCTAAACCCATTTCCATCTCTTTCGCAAGCGCTGTGGCTACACTCTGGCGGGACTCAATGGGGCAATGCAGATGCCAATCCGGCTGTGCCAACGCGGGACTAGAACAATTCGCCTCGGAACGGCGCCAAGCTAGTGCGCCTTCTCTGCGCCCTTTGAAAGACGAAGAGACCTAACTTCATCCAGCAGTTCGCGCTCCTTGGTAGTAATGTTTCGGAAGATTGCGACAATCGCCACCGCTAAGGCCTCGGCATCCCGGCTTGAAGAGTCAATGTGTTCATCTGCGCAAACCTGATCGAACACGCGTTCGCAAATAGCCAGATCATGAGGGCTGAGGCAGGTGCGATTGAAACGCCGACGCAGCATCTGTGCGAACCTTTCAGGGCCCGTTGCCCGTGTTTGCGGCGGGCCTTTTTTTGCCGATGAACCGCTGAGGCGTGTATTGGAATAAGTTTACTCGCTGACTGATAATTGGTCTTTCAATAGTCCCAAAATCAGCGCGCACTCGCGAGCTCTATACTGTCCAGCAATCATAAGTTGTCGGTAATCTCGCAGTTTTTGTTCTGGGACATGAAATCCTCGCCGAAATTCCGCCGCCTCTTTCGGAGTTCGAGTGCAACCGAGTTTACTGGCAGTGACTTTCAAACTCGCCAGTGAGCATCCGACCTTGGCTGCTATATCTTTCAAAGGTTCGTTATTAAAATATCCATCAAGAATTATCTTGCGACGAGCTTCTGCTTTGAGCTTTGCGTTCATTTCGTTGTCTCCTCAACTACGCTTTCACCGTGCAAGACTCTATACGCGCCAGGTTGAAGAGTGTCGTTATCGTCGCATCCAGAAACTTATCTCGGAATGCATTTCTTGCTGTAACCCAGCGTGATGGCGCTCCTGTGGACTCGCATTCCGCTAGTCTTGCCAGATGCCTGTGATACACCACATGATTGAGGTGGAGATGGGCATACCGGAATCGGATACGGCACTACGCGATGGACGCTAAGAGGCAGGACAAGGCGCTTGCGAGGCAGGCGCTTGAGCGCGATCGACGTCGTTGGCCGCGCGAAGCTCAACCTTACAATGAGGCTGCCCCGTCACTTGCGCCGGCGCTCGAACCTTTGCCCTTTTCGACGCTCGAACTGGCGCCAGAGGATCAATTTGTCGCCTGGCAGGCGCATATGGCTCCGCTTGTCGAGATCAAGTTGCCGGATGACAAATCGCTCGACGATGGCTTTCCCGCCGACCACACGGCTTGGAACCTCGGCGGCATGCTGATCGTTCAACAGCGCGCACCGGCACATAGTTATATGCGTTCTGCTGCGAAGCTTCGGTCCAGCTCGATCGATCACTGGTATATCGCTTTGCCGCATACTGGCCGGTCGTGGACGGAGGTCGATCGCCGCGTAGCGGAAAACCAGCCGGGCAAATTGGAGATTAGATCGCTTGGCTACCCGTTTCGCGGGAGGGCAACGGAATCCCAAAGTCTCTTTCTCTATTTGCCGCGTGATTTGTTCGCCGATGCGGCGGCAACCCTGGACGCAAAGAATAATTCAATTCTGTCCGGCAACTTTGCCAACCTTTTGCTCGACTACCTCAACAGCATCGAAGCAAGACTGCGCAGTCTCACGGCTGACGATCTGCCCCGCATCGTGCACGCAACACGCAGCATGATCATTGCCTGCCTCTCGCCACCGACAGAACATGCCGCGGCCACCGAACAATTGGTGAGTGTCGCGCTGATGGAGCGAGCCCGTCGATACGTCCACAACAATCTGGATGCGGCTCATCTGACGCCGGATTCAATGTGCCGGGCGCTCGGCGTCTCGCGCTCTCGTCTTTATCAGTTGTTCGAACCGAGCGGTGGTGTTCTCCACTACATACAAAGTCGCCGACTTCTGGCAGCCCATGTTGCGCTTAGCGATCCGGCGGACAGCCGGCGCATTGTTAATATTGCCGAAGCCGTCGGCTTTAGTTCAGCGGCTAATTTCAGCCGAGCATTTAGCAAGGAATTCGGTTACAGCCCCCGCGAAGTCCGAAGTTCCGTGGTGTTGCCGCGCCCCGCCCACTCTGTTTCGCATGCCGGACACGAGGAGGCCTCTTCCTTTGAACATTGGCTCAAAGCGCTCGGAAGCTGAGTACAGGATCGGGGATGGTTGAAGTGGGGCGGGCTTAAAACAGGGCGGGGAAGATCAGCCGCCTCATGGACCAGAATATTTCGTGTCGCGTCCACCGCGCCATCAATTATAGCCAATTCCCGATTTATCAACCAACTGTTCATCGATGTCGCTGCCAATCACAGCGGAGCATACATTGCAACTACGCAGCATGAGACACTTGTTGAGACTGCGAGTTGTATGTTTGCCAAGCTTGACAGTTATGCTATTTCTGGGCTGGGGGACGTGGATTCTCACTGCTCATGGAGGTGGCTATTGCACCCGGAGGCATCAGGGGTCGGCACGGAGAGCGAGGGGCCTGCCTCAAGCGATGCACCACGTCCCGGCGAAGCGCTGCTCGCTGACCTTTTGGCGTACACGACCGAATTTTTGTCGTTCTATGATCGCGACTTCTGTCTGACGCACTACGCAGCCAAACTCAAAGGCGTGTACGGAGGCGCGGTGGTGCCGGGTGCCGCCGTTTGGGAGATCTACCCGAGCTTCCTCGATGCGAGGTATCGTGACGAATTTCTTCGTGTGTTCCACGGCGGCTCACCGGCAAGCATTGATTTGCCGCGATCACCGGGTGAAGCGCCACGGTCCGCTTTCGTTTTCGCCACTGCGAATGGTGTGGGAATCATCGAATCAAGGGGGCGCGATGGGCGAAGCGTCGTGGAGGAGCAAGAGCATGTAATTCTGCTCCATCAGGCGACGCACGACGTACTGACCGGACTGCAGAATCGGCGGCGTTTCGGCGAGCGGCTGCAGCAGGCAATGGCCGCCCTCGGCGGATCAAAGCCGAAAGCAGCCCTTCTGCAAATCGACCTTGACGATTTCAAAGCGGTCAACGACACGCTCGGCCATGGAGCAGGCGACACTCTTCTTCAACTCGCGGCGGGTCGTATTCGCGACGCCCTGCAGGACGGCGAATCCGCATACCGGTATGCCGGCGATGAGTTCGCTGTCATCCAATTGGGAAAGGAGCAGCCGGCAGAGGCTGAGCGCCTCGCCGGATCGCTAGTCGACGCGTTCAAGAACCCGTTCGTCATTAACGGCATTCCCGTCTTCGTCGGCTCGAGTATCGGAATTGCTTTCGGGCCAGAGCACGGGACCGATGGCGAACAGTTGATGAAAGCCGCTGATATTGCCCTTTACGCGGCCAAGACAGATGGACGCGGTTGCGCTCGAACATTCAACCGTTCGATGCTGCTCTTGCTCGAGCAACGCGAGAATCTGAGACGCAGCCTTCGAACCGCGCTGGAGCGCGGCGAACTTTATCTGGAATATCAGCCGCTCATTCGGCCTCCCGCGTCGGTGATCGGTTTCGAAGCGCTGCTGCGGTGGCGGCACCCCGAGGTCGGAACCATTCCACCCAACGTGTTCATACCGATCGCCGAAGCCGACGGTCTGATGGACGAGATTGGGCGATGGGTGCTCGAGGAAGCCTGTCGCCAGGCATTGACGTGGCCTTCCTCGCTGACAGTCGCAGTGAACCTGTCGCCAGCTCAGTTCCTTAGCGGTTCGCTGACGGACACGGTCGCTCAGATCATCGACGCAGTTGGAATCGAAGCCGACAGACTTGAACTTGAAATAACCGAGACGGTCCTGCTTGAAAAGACGATCGACAATATCGACACGTTGAACACTCTGAACGTTTTGGGAATACGAATTTCGCTCGACGATTTTGGAACATACTATTCATCGTTAAGCTACCTTAAAAACTTTCCCTTCGATACTTTGAAGATAGATCGGTACTTTATTGCGGACCTGGAGACCGATCTCAAAAGCCAAACGATCGTGCGATCGATCATGAACCTGGCGCACGGCCTGGGGATAAATGTCACTGCCGAGGGGGTCGAGACGTCGGCACAGGCACGGTGGCTGATCAAGGAGAATTGCGATTGCCTGCAAGGCAACTTCCTGGGAAAGCCGCTTGGAGCCGAGGCGATTAGCGATTTCATCAGGCGGTCCCCGCTGAGGGTGGTACGGACGATGGAGGAATCAAATCGGGCGCTCTAGCGCCTTGCACCCTTTGTTAACGATGAAGTGGAGATTTGTAGAACGATCAAGGCAGATACCGCGCAATTTTTCGAGTCGGTGCGAGACTGACCCATCAGGACGCGGTGACATTTTTTGTCGCGGAGGTCATCACCCCGCGAGGGCTCAATACGATGGAAAAGTGAGGATGCCGATGGGAACTGTTCATCATCACCTGGCTGGCGGGCCGACTTTTGAACCGATGATCCAGATCGACATGGAAATCAAAGCTTTCGTCTCCGCCTGGAAACATTGCGACTATGTCTCGACATACATGGCCCGGATGATCAGCCGAAACAGGTCAGACTCGGTTCGGCATTCAAATCTCTTTTCTTCCGCCTTTAACGAATTGCTGGAAGTCGCCTTTCGTACGCGCCATGCCGACGGCGAATTGGCATGCAGGGTGTCTCGCCATGGCGCGACGGACAGGATCGAGTTGACATTCCCTTGCGTGCCAGAGGAGCGTCAATTCTACGAACAAGCCGTGTCGCTGGTCGCAGGATCCGAGGTCCGGGAGCGATATCTCAATTCGGTATCCGGGGATCTCGCCCCGAGCCGGGAGGTGGTTCTTTTGGAACTGGCCATCGACTACAACGCGACACTCAGGGTCGAGGAAGCCGACGGTGATGCGATCAAGCTTGTCGTGGATCTCCCGCTCGAGGGCTTGCAAAATTGAACCCTTACGACCTTCTCCCGCGTTTCAAGGCGCAATACGACGCCAACAATCAGGAGTTCTCCATATCGGGGGTGGTCCGGCCTCAGGCAATCGATGAACTTGGACCCAGCATAGCATTGCTTCGCGATGCGATCGGCCGTGTGCGCGGCGTTCTCTACGTCAATGTCAGACGTCTGACTCAGATGAACAACGCTGCGTTTCACGCCTTTTCGAGGATCATTCTCGACGCTTGTCGGGCTCGACCCGATCTCAAATTCATCGTCATCACGTCAAGCGTCGTCGGATGGACGTCACGAAAGTTCGGTCGCTTGAGCGGAATCGAACCGAACATCACGGTCGAGGAGTATGACAGCGAATTCTATCCGGGGCAGGGCTTCCTTGAGGAAGGCGGGTTCGTGCCGATCCTGCGCACACAAACAAAGATGACCTGGCGCCACGAGCGCGCAATCTTGCCCCGACACGGCATGAGGCCCGGGATCGTGATGGCCGACATCTGTTGCGGCATAGGTGATTTCGCCGTGCTCGTGCAGAAGGAGTTCCAGCCATCGCGGATCATCGCGCTCGACCACTCCAGGTCGAGCCTCGCCTATGCGCGAAACGTGGCTGCGGAGTTCGATATCAAGGGCATCGAGTACACTTATGGCGATGCAGCAGAAATGCTGCTCGAGGAAAATCAGTTCGACCTCGTCACGTGCCGCCATTCGCTGCAGGTGTTCAACAAGCCCGAACTGATCCTCAGGGAACTGTTTCGCATCTGCAAGCCGGGCGGACGTGTCTACATCACCAATGAAAAAAATTCGCACTGCCTGGGCGAACCACGCGCCGACAGCATCCAGTGGACCTATAACGAGGTCGCCAAGCTGTGGGCGCACTTCCAGATGGATATTGAGCTCGGCCCGAAGAGCAAACGCTACCTGACCGAAGCGGGGCTCGAAGACATTCGGGTCGAGTCCTTCATGGTCACCAACCACGACGGCGATCCACAGGACTTCGCGGACGTCATAGCGGCATGGGAGAATGTTTATGCAGGCGAGATGGCTACCAAGCGAGGTGACACACCGGCGTTTATCAGGCGGTTCCGACAGGGCTTCCAGGACCACATCTTCGCTGCGCTCCACTCCAAGGGCTATGCCGGCTGGCCGATCTGGGTTGCATCGGGACGCAAGCCGCTATGACCGATTTGGATGCAACACCGCCCAGACCCTGGCCTGTCCTCCGGCTTAACAGCTTCCGCGCTAAATTCTTGATCGTTGTGGGTGGGGCGGTGCTGTTCGACCTCCTCGTCGGCGGCGGCGTCGCGCTGTGGAATGTGAACCGGCTTTCCCGGGACGCGACGCACCAGATCGAGAGCGGCCTCACCAAGGCAAGCCAGGAATACCTCCAGAACTATATCGAGACGACGGCGCTGCGCGCCGATCTCCTGTTCGGCCGCATGCACTCCGAGGTGACCGCACTTGCAGCCTCCATGCAGAGATTAATAGATTATCCGGAAGCAAAAGATGCGATCGGCAAGGCGTTGGCGAAGAACCCCTATTTTAATGCGCCGCTTGCATATGACGCCACGGGAAACTGGGTACAGACCCGGCAAGGGTCACCTTCGGTCATGAGTGTCTGGGGATATCTCCTCTCCGCTGATCACCAACCGAAGCCCGAAATTCTCCGCGACATTCAGGAGAGTGCGATCTTCGATATTTTTGGCACAAGCCAGATGTCAACTGGCGCCAAGAAGCTGCAGGTCTACTACGTAGGGCCGAAGGCAGGGCCGATCATGCGCACGATTCCTTATTCCGATCAGGCGCAGACCTTCGACAAGCTTTATCCAGGCCACGATAAAGCGAATTTCTGGGATTTCTTCTTTCCTGGCGTCTATGAAGGCTGGGAAGGCTGGATCAGGGAGCCCGATTCGCGCCCCGTAAAGGGCGATGACATCACTGCGACTGCTCCTTATATCGACGCGATTACCGGCAAGCTCATAGTGAGCTTCTTCCACCCACTCTGGACGAAAGACCGCAGTAATGTCGCCGGCATGGTCGCTGCCGACGTTACGCTCGATCAACTCGCTGACATCGTCGAAAGCGTGAAGGTCGCCGATACGGGCTTCGGTTTTCTCACCATGTCGAACGGCAATGTGCTCGCGATCAAGCCTGTAGGCGAGAAAATGCTCGGGCTCAAGATCGCAAGTGGTGCGGCAGGTCAAGGCGTTACCGGCCTCGATCGCTCGCTCAAAAAGAGCACGCACGCGACCGTCGCAGCGCTCGAACTTCCCGCCGACGACAAGACAGTCATTAAGCATATTTCGATTGAGGAAAACGGTAAAGCCCAACCGTACATCGTCGCACTTCGCCGACTAAACCCAGTCAATCTCTGGAATAGTACTGGGTCCATCACGGCCGAAACCCTGATGCTTGGCTTCGTCGTCCCCGAACAGGAAATTTATGCTTCCCTCCTTGCAGCGCAGCAGAGCATTTCCAGCGCAACCAACCGGATCCTGATAACCCAGGTCATCGCAGTTATCGTTTCGCTCCTGATCGTCTTTGCGGCTGTTTTCGGAATTTCAAAGCGGATCACTGCAGGCCTCAGTGCGCTTGCCGGGGCCGCCAAGCGGTTGCAGGCGAAAGACTATTCAGTCCGGGTAAGCATTCCGACGCGCGACGAGGTTGGAGCGGTGGGGGTCGCTTTCAACCGGATGGCTGAGCAGATCAGCTTTCACACGGAAAACCTCGAGCAGCTCGTCGACGAACGAACCAGGGAGCTCGGGGACGCCAACCAGGAGATTTCGGCACTCAACGAAAAGCTGCGAGACGAGAACGTCCGCCTCGGTGCCGAGCTCGCGGTTGCCAGGCAGATCCAGATGATGGTCCTGCCGAAACAATTCGAACTCGAAGCGATTCCTGGGCTGGAGATCGCAGCCTACATGCGTCCGGCTGACGAGGTTGGCGGCGACTACTATGACGTCCTGCAGAACGGATCACGGGTCAAGATCGGCATCGGCGACGTGACCGGTCATGGTCTTGAGAGCGGCGTGCTGATGCTGATGGTCCAATCCGTTGCACGCGCGCTGCAGGAGACCGACGAAGCGAATCCGCACCAGTTTCTGGATCGGCTGAACAGAGCGATCTACAAGAACATCGAGCGGACGAACACCGACAAGCATCTCTCGCTGGCCTTTCTTGACTTCGAAGATGAGCGGGTAACGCTATCCGGCCAGCATGAGGACGTTCTTGTCGTGCGTGCGGATGGGGAAGTCGAACGTATCGATACGATTGATCTGGGTCTGCCGGTTGGCCTGGAGAATGACATCTCGAAGTTCATTGCCACGCGTGACATCCTGTTCGGAAGCGGCGACGTGATCGTGCTGCACACCGACGGTGTGACCGAGGCGGAAAACCACGAAAGAAAGTTGTTCGGGTTCGAGCGCCTCAGCCAGAGCGTACAAAGACGTCACGGCAGCAGCGCCGAGGACATCAAGACTGGGATCATCGACGATCTGATGGCCCATATCGGGATCCAGAAGATCCACGATGACATCACCCTCGTGATCATAAGGCACACATAGCAATGACAACGCTGTTCGGTACCCCTGATATTGCGATCGGGATGAAGGAGAGCGTCAGTCGCGTGCGGCTGTTCGACGGACCTCTCGACTTGAGTTGGCGTCATTGTGCCACCACCTCGGACTTCATCGCCGATCTTTTCGCGTTGCGCTTCCGGTCGTCCCGCAATGACTACATGGAAGTGCGGCACAGCATCGGATATCTGGTCAACGAACTCATCGAAAATGCCGTCAAGTTTCGCGCACCGGGTGAGATCGTGATCGAGGCGTCGATGGATTCGGAGTGCTTCAAGCTCAAAGTGTCGAATGAAGTCGATGGTGAAGATGCGTCTGAGTTCCAAAGTCTCCTGGCGGACATCACGGTTGGCGACCCCATGGACCTGCTGATACAGCGAATTGAAGCCAATGCCGCCAACGCCGGCGTAGGAGGCTCCGGACTTGGATTGCTGACGTTGATGAGCGACTACGGCGCACGCCTGGCTTGGATATTCAGCGCCGCAGACGAAAGCGATCGGATTTGCGTGGAGACATATGCCTCCATTCCGATCTCGCAAATTCACAACTAAATAAAACGAAGCCAGGCTATGGAAATCAAGACAGACGATTACCGCGTGTGGACTGAAGGAAGCGAAATTTTCTTCGACGGTGCAATGCGGCTTGCCAGTTCCGACGACGGTGCGCCTATCACGGCGTTGGCGACCCGTGTTCTTGCCTCGAACCCCGCTTCCATTACGCTCAATCTGAAGGACCTTCACTTTCTCAACTCTTCCGGCATCAACCTGCTGGCGAAATTTACCATTGAGGTGCGCAAGCATCCCGATGTTCGACTCGTCGTGCGTGGAACGCCCGACATACCCTGGCAGTCGAAATCATTGCCGAATCTGAAGAAGCTGCATCCCGCTGTGGTGCTTTTGATGGACTGACCAAGGTAGTCCGCAATCGGAGCAATTCCAGGAAAAGTGCGAACGGTTTTCCGTCCGGAATTGCAGTCAAAAAATAAAGAGATAGAGCGGTTCTGCGGTTCCGTGAAATGACGAACCGCTCTAGCCAAGGGCTGCGTAGGCTGGCGGCAATCCCGGACAGCAATAAGCCGGTCGGGAACGGTGCAAGAGCGCCGCGCCGAGCAAGATATGTACGCCAGGATAAGTATTAGGATGCAAAGCTAACGACAGATCGGCCTCGTGCGTAGATGCTTGCAATGGCTTGGCGGGGGCTCGGCACAGGTGGCAGGCATCCTGTTGGGGTGATGTCGTGCTGCCTGTGCCGATTAGCCGCCGCTGCGCGGTCAAAGGTGGCGTCATTGAGTAAGCGTGCCAAGGTCGATGGCGGCCGGCTGGAGTTTCTTCCGCCGCAGATCCCGACTCGGGTCGAGCGGCCGCCTGAAGATGAGGGCTGGGTCCACGAGGCCAATCTCGACGGCTATCGAACCCAGATCATCATCGATAATGGCGGCGTGCGTCTTTACAGCAAGAACGGCCGTGACTGGACCACGAAATACTGGCCCATCGCACTAGCCGTCGATCTGCGATGCCGGACTGCCATTCTCGATGGCGAGGTCATTGTTTCCGGCGAGCAGGGCGCTTCCGATTGCCCTGCGCTGGAAGCCGCGATCTGGAACGAGCCGAGCCGGCTGGTGTTCGTCACTTTCGATATCCTCCATCTCGACGGCCGCGATCTAGGCTCCTTGCCGCTGCTGCAGCGCAAGCAGGCGCTATGGCAACTGGTTGAGCCTGGCCTCGGCAAGATCCAATACAGTGAGCACTTCGAGGGCAGTGCGCTGGCGCTCTTCCGCACCGTCGAGAAGATCGGGCTCAATGGAATTATCTCGAAGCGCGCCGACAGCCGCTACAGGAGCGGACTGTCGAACACATGGCTGAAGGCCAAATAATTCGAAGAAGCCGACTCCCGAGTTGAGCCAGGTACGGCTCCAATGGCCCTGATCGCTGCTCAAGGGGCGTCCTCACCGATTTGAGGATCGTGCAAGATTACAACCATAGGTATCCACGCTATGAAATAGCCAAGAAGAGATTCGCTCCGCTTGCGCGTAACCGGCCTGGCGGGCGGACGCGACACAATCTGGCGGAACAAATCATGATCATTCTCATTGTGATGATCATCAAGGGAGATTGATCATGGGCGACCGGCACAACCCAAAAATCGAGGCACCGGCAACTGTCAAAAAGGACCCGGAAGATTGGATCAGCGGAGATGACCCCATGACCCCCGCACAAGCCTCCTATTTGAAAACTTTGGCCGAACAGGCCGACGACCCTGACGCCTATGCTGACGGCCTCAGCAAGGCGGAAGCCTCTAAACGCATTGATGCACTCCGGGAGAAGTTAGGCCTGTAGTGCCCGCTGTGGCTCCTGGTCTCCAGTGACGGGGGCCGTTCCTGGGGCCGTTCCATCGAACCAGGCAGCGGCTCTGTCCAGTTTTGTTACCGTGGTCTGGAGGCTTGCGGTGCTCTGCATTACGAATTGGGTGACTGCGGCCAAAACTTGGTCAAGAGGTGCTAATCAACGCCGGGCATGAGCTGCATTGCGTTCTGCAACCGCTCGCTGGATAGTCCTGGCGATGTTGCAGACCTTAATGACTCATTGGCCCC